>JAUNMN010000008.1:31141-55909 GCA_030531795.1 Neisseria sp. | reverse complement strand
AAAAACCGCCCAAAAAAACCTTGTTTTCGTCTATCGCAAAATCGCGTTTGATTTGGGCGATTTGCGCCAACACCATTTTTGAACCCACTTCATCAAACCAAGTCGCGCCTTTTTCACCAGCAGGAAACAGCACATAAAACTGTTCTTTATCGGCAAGAGGCACGAATTTACTGCGTTTGCCAGCCGCCAACGGGTCGCGCAACGCGCCCGACACCGCGCCATGCAAAAATACCAAGAGTGGACGTTTGCCCTGCGCCACATCGGGTTGATACAAGGCAAACGGACGCGTTTTGCCGTCTGCAGCTTGATGTTCAAAACTGTGCCACTGCCCTGCGCTCACGCTGAAACTGGCACTCGCCAAAGCGGCACTCAATAAAATTTTGTGCAACATTTTCTGTTCCCATTCATCTGTTTTTGATGTTTTAAAACAAATGCCGTCTGCAGAGTTCGTTTTGCAGACGGCATCGCTTTAGAATTTCACCGCAAAATTGATGGCGAAATTGCGTCCAGGTTGGGCAGCGCGGTCAATGGTTACTTGCGATGCGTTGGTCAAACCTGCTGTGTCGGCAATCGTCCAGTATTTTTTGTTGAAAATATTGTAAATGCCAGCGTTCAATTCCAGATTTCGGTTCGGTTTCCAATAAGCCGTCAAGTCGGTTACGCCGTAGCCTGGTGCCAAAAAGCCATTTTCTTGCGCCGCTTTAGTTTGCTTTTTCGCCCAACGCACGCGGCTGCTCACGCCCCATTTGTCGGTTTCATACGCCAAACCCAACACGCCGTTAAGCGGATAATCGTTGGCAATCACACGGTTGGTGTCTGGATTGTTGCTGTGCATATCTGCCAAACTTGCCAACAATTTCAGCTCAGGCGTGATATTCCATTTGCTAGACAATTCCCAGCCGTGTGTGCGCAAGCGGCTGATGTTGTCGTAGTAAAACTCAACGGTTCTGCCGTCTGCGGCGATTTGTGAATTGGTGTTGATGAAATCACGATAGCGGCTTTGGAATGCGGTGAAAGATGCTTGCAATTTATCGCTTTGATAACGCACGCCTGCTTCAATATTGCTTGAATTTTCAGGCTTTAAGTTTGGATTCGGTATCACGCGATAACCGCGACGGCTGTCGTAACCCGCACCTGCATAGTTCACATCTGCCGAACGGTAGCCACGGCGATAAGCGACAGACGCGTTCCAGTGTTTGGCGAATGGAATGGTTAAACCTGCAGACGGCAACCAAACATTGCTTGACATCGGTTTGATGTCGGTTTGATTGCTGGTGCTGCTGTATGCTGCATCGGGTTTGAACACGTTTTTCTCGCCTTCATGACGCAAACCCAAACCTAAAATCATGCCATTTGGGAAATTGATTTGGTCTTGAATGTATTTGCTAAACACGGTGCGCTTGCTTGGCGGAAAATAGCGATGGTCGGCGGTTGGCGTGATGCCTGCGCCTAAAGTTGTGCCTGCGCCCATGGCATCGTTGCGAATGCGGCTGGTATCGGTTTTGCGATATTCCAAACCGATTTGCATTTGGTGTGCCAAGCTGCCTGTGTTGAAATTCGTGTTCACATCGCCACGCAAACCTGCCACATCTTGCTCATAAGCGTAACGGCGCAAAATGGTTGCACGTCCGTTAAACTGGGTTTCCCAGTCATGCGAATCCATGGTTTGATAATAGGCTTTGGTGTCGATATTAAACTGTGCAGACGGCACATAACGATAGCCCAAAGCAAAACGGCGACGTTTGGCTTTGTCATTGTTGTAGAACTGGCTACGCACGCTGTTTGCCGCCAAACGCTCGTTACGCGTGGTCATCACATCGCGCACAAATTGTTCCGCCGAAGCGTCAATTTGATGATTTTCCAAATTAGCGTTGGCTTTAAACAAAATATTGTATTGGTCGGTATTTTGTTTATTCGCTTGCGTGCGCGCCGCGCCGTTCACGTCCACATCCGAGTAATTGTCGCTTTCATGCAATTTGCGTTTGCTCAATATCAGCAAACCTGAAACGGGTCCTGCTTTAGCGGCTGTGGTTGCCGAGAAACCGTGGCTGCGATAAGTGCTGCGATAGCTGGAATTTAAACCAAAATAAAACGGTTTTTCATCGCTCACAAAATCACTGGGCGAATACGTTCTCATATTCACCGAACCTGCCAACGCGCCATCGCCTTGCGCTGTGCCATTGCCACCTTTGAAAATATGCACGCGTTTAATCGTATCGGTTTCCACCAAATCGCGCCCAGACACCGTGGTAAACACGCCGCCACGTCCCAAATCTTGTTGCATATCAGGCAAAGGAATGCCGTCCAAATTCATTTGAATGCGGTTGCCACCCACGCCGCGAATCGTCATATTCGTATGACCCAAGCGCAGATTATCCGATTGCACGTCTACACCAGGTTCATACAAAGCAATGTCATCAATGTTTTGCGCTGCCGATTTTTTCAACTCGTCTTTGTCCATTGCCACCACATTGCTCGGCACAACCGCACGCACGGTTACTTCTTCTAATTCTTGTTTTAAAACAGGTTGATTATCAGGCTTACTTACGGTTTCGGCGTGCGCATAACCCGCCAAACCTAAAGCCAAAGCCTGCGCCAGCAAAGTCAATTGAAAAGGAAATTTCATGATATTCTCCACTTTTTATTTGTAAATAATAATGATTATTATATAAACTAAATTTAAAATTTTCAAACACAATATTACATTTTCTTGACTTTTTCTTTTTGTGATAGCTGATTTAAGAAAAATATATTTTCGGTTCAAATGTTTATCTTTGATTCAAAATAAGCGATGCCGTCTGCAGATTAAATTTGAGATGAAAATAAAAAACGGACATCGCGTGGATGTCCGTTGTAAGATTGAAAAGGTTTCAAATATTTGATGTTTCAAAGAAATTCAATCAGCTTTCTGTTGTGGTGCGGCGTTTGCGTGGCGCACTTTCTTTTTTGGCTGCGGTTTTGGCGGCTGGCTTTTCAGCAGTTTTGCTGCTGGTTTTGCTTTTGCTTGCCGTTTTTTTCTCTGCTGGTGCGGCATCGGCTGCTTTCGCTCGCGGTTTGCGCGCTGGTGCTTTTTTCGTGGTTTCGCCATCTAATACGATGTTGTTTGCCACTGCCCAGTCTTGCAATTTTTCCAAGAACACTTTGCCCATCGGCGTTGGGTCGCCGCTGAACAAGGTTTGCAAACCGTTGTTTTCAATGATGTGTTTACGCAACGCCAAACGCTCTTCGTGGTTTTCTGCCAAGCGAATCGCACAGGCAACGTATTCGTCTACGGTGTTGGTAATCAACCACTCTGGCAGACCCAAACGTTTGAACAAACCTTCGTCAATGTGTTCGTGCACTTCTGGACCTGTTTTGCACACGCCAACCAAGCCCAAAGTAACCATGTCAATAATGCCGTTAGTATTACCGAATGGGAATGGGTTAATCATCATATCGCATTGATACAGGGCAGTGAGATACGCGTCGTAGCTTTGATGTGGATAAGCTGTTGCCGAGTCGCCCAAATACGATTTGATAAAACGTTCAACGTAAGGGTGCGTCATGCCCATTGATTGCCCCAAAGCGAAATGGAAATGCACTTTCACTTTGGCACGGTCGCGAATGGCGCGACACGCGTCCAAGAAATATGGATTGAGTTTCATCGTGGTTGAAGCGATGCCGATGTGCACCACTTCTGGGTTTTCGCGCAAACGATAATCCACACTGCTCGGCGCAAGTGCAGACGGCACATAAGGCAATGCGTCTTTTGGCAAGCGCAACAAGGTTTCGCTGAAACAATCTTCCGAACCAACGTAATCGTCTTCCACCACCACATATTCAATGAACTCTGAATGCGTGGTGCCTGGGTGTCCCAACGCCACCGCTTGAATCGGTGCAAAACGCAAATTGCTGGCGAAGATGGTCGTCAAATCCATGCCAATGCTTGGCATGTAGAAAATTGCCGCTTGATTTTCTTCACACAAACCGCGCAAAACTTTCATTTTTTCCACGATAGAATTGCTGTTCAAGGTGTGGAATTCATCAAACACGTCGCGACCTGCTTGGTCTACGGCATCGTTGCCCACGCCGATTAAGTAAAACCATTCGCGCGCGGCAATCATAGAAGTTGAGTGCGTGCGGTAGATTGAGTGTGCCGCGTGGAAGTGTTCCAACAACACCACAATCACAGGTTTGCCATTACGATAACCGATTTGCTTGATATCGCGGTCTTGCAAACCTGCTTGAATCAAGAAATGACGCACCAAATGATTCACGCCTTTTTTCACATCGTGTTTATTCGCCGCCACATCGTAGCTACAGTGCATATACACATCGTGCAAAATGCCCGATGGAATTTTGCTCATATCGGTGATTTGCTTAAATTTCTCTGGGAACCATTGCAAAATCGCACCACGTTTAGAAAATGACGCTTGCGTGCCGATAAAGCGTGGCGACTGCAAAGCGATGCACAAAGACGCAGTCAGCTCTGGGTCTATGCTCCACAAAGCATCTAAATTCACACTGATATTCGATTCTGGCAAATACATAATGCAGAATTTGATAAACGACTCTTTGCCAGGTTTCAATTGCAATTCGGTGTATGCAGAATTAGGCGCAGGGTTGGTGTTATACGTTTCCAAAATATGGTCGGCATTGATATAAGGCGAGCTGGCGAAAATCAGGTTAATCCAGCGTTGCAAAGTCAAAAAGCGCAAAGCACCTGTTTCACTAATCACCAAATTAGGGTCGGTAAACAATTCGGTAATCGCCACCGCCATGCGCGTACAAAAATACACATCGCGCTCTTTAAGCATTTTTTCCAACTGCGCTGGCACGCTAAATTCAATGCCGTGTATGCCGCCAAAGTTTGAATCTAATTTATTCAAAATGCTTAATAATTCGCTACACGCCAACTCATAATCTTTGGCTTTCACTGCTTGTTCAAAACGAACGACGCTCGGTAAAGATTGTTCTTGTTGTTGCTCTGACATTTTATGGTTCCCCAAAACATATTAAAAAATAAATAAAACTTCAAAATCCGTGCTTATGGACGGCGGCGACGTTCGCCAGGTAAACCCATGTCCGCCCATTTGACAATATTTGCCACTTCGGCGGGATTGAGTTCGTAAAACTGTCCGCGTTTCAAGCGATTCGGCAAGCCGATAGGTCCGAAACCCACGCGCACCAAACGGCTCACTGTCAAACCTTGGCTTTCAAAAATGCGGCGCACTTCGCGATTGCGCCCTTCTTTAATCACCACGCTATACCATTTGTTCACGCCTTCGCCGCCTTGTTCGTGAATGCGTTCCACTTTTGCCAAACCGTCTTCCAGCATCACGCCTTCTTCGGTCAGCATTTTCATTTGTTCGGTCGTTAATTCGCCCAAAGTGCGCACTGCGTATTCGCGTTCCACTTCAAAACTTGGGTGGGCAAAACGCTGCACCAACTCGCCCGATGTGGTCAAAATCAGCAAACCGCTGGTATTGATGTCCAAACGTCCGATGGCAATCCAACGGCTGCTTGCCGTCTGCGGCAGGCGGTCAAAAATGCTGACGCGCCCTTGCGGGTCATCGCGCGACACGATTTCGCCTTCTTGTTTGTAATACAAAATGATGCGCGGCAAACGGTCTGCCCATTTGAGTTTAATCACATTACCTTTGACCAAAACTTGGTCGTCGGGCGTGATTTTTTCGCCTAAGGTGGCAACGCGTCCATTGACTTGCACCCAGCCGTTGTTAATCCATTCTTCCATTTCACGGCGCGAACCCACGCCCGATGCCGCCAACACTTTTTGCAAACGTTCGGGCGCGATGCGTGATAAATCGGTGCGTTTTTCTTTCAAATCGCGAGCGCGTTCCATGATTTTTTGGTTGGGATTGCGCACCAACAATTTTTTGGCTTTGGCAACTCGAGTTTTGGCTGGCACTTCATTTTCGCCGCTTTTCGCTACACGTGTGTCCAAACGCGTTTTGCCGTCTGCAGACGGCATCGCTGGGCGTTTCACCCTTTTTTTCTTGCTTGCCACACCATCACGCCATTCGCGTTTGCTGGTCGGTTGTTTAGTGGATTTGCTCATGTAAATCGTCTCCTAACGCACTGGAAGAATTCGCTTCCAGCGGTTCTTCTGCGGCTTCGTTTTCTTCAACACCAGCGGCAGGTTCAATCAAATCGGGCAAAACCAATTCGCCCAATGCGGTTAAAGGTGGCAACTCTTCCAAGCTGGAAAGTTGCAAATCGTTTAAAAAATAATCGGTTGTCGCCCACAAAGCAGGTTTGCCCAAAGTGTCGCGATGTCCAATGACTTCAATCCAACCTCTATCTTGCAGCGTTTGCATCACATTTTGCGACACTGCCACACCGCGTATCGCTTCAATATCGCCACGGGTTACGGGTTGCTGGTAGGCGATAATCGCCAACGTTTCCATCACGGCACGCGAATAACGCGGCGTGCGTTGCTCTTGCAAAGTCCCCAAACGCTCAAACGCTTGCTGGGAAATTTGAAAACGCCAACCGTCTGCCGAATGCACCAGCTGCAAAGCGCGATTGTGCCAACGTGCTTTTAAAGTTGCCAACACATCAATCAGTTTGTCCGCCGACAAAGGCGGCACGCACAATTCGCGCATGGCTTTTTCGCTCAATGGTTCGATTTGGGTGAGCAGTGCCGCTTCAATTAAGGCATCGGGGGCAAGTTTATCGTTCATGGTTTGGGTTCAACACTGCAGACGGCATCTTTTAGCGTTTTACGGTTCACGCCATTTTTAGCCTTGCAGACGGCATCACATCATGCCAATTCTTTTTGTAATTCAATCAATTGTGTTCGGTTGGCAATCGGTTCGCCGTAAGCATCAGCAGCATTCAGTAAACGGCTGTTGCCTGTTAATTGATAGCCGCGTTTTTGGTAATGCGCAATCAATTCTTGGCGACCTTCCACAATGCTCATTTGGATTCTGCCTTGCTTTAAGTGTTCAAAAGCAAAGGTTTCCACTGCTTGCAACATCTCGCCGCCAATGCCGCGCTGTTGCACCGCTGGGCTAACCGCCGCCATTTCCACAATCGCTGTCGGCGTGTCTTGGCTCAAATCCAAAGACACGATAATGCAACCAAGCAACGCGCCTGCTTCGTCGCTTTCGCCAAAATTGTCAAACACAAAACAATAACGCTGCGGCTCACGCAACAGGTTTTGCATGGTCGCCACCGACACGCGTTCGCCCGCGAAAATATCCGCTTCATTCGTCCAGCCTGCTTTGCTGCGATAACAGGTATTGAGCAGCTCGGTCAAATCGTCAATATCGTCTTCATTGCCGATGCGCAAAAGCAAATGTTGGTTCATTTTTGGTCACTTTCGTGGGTAAACGAAATGCGATTTTCATCACATTATTCGGCTTCGTGTTCGTCTTGGCTGCGTGGTGGCACTTTGCCACGACGCTCGGCTTTGCGTTGTTCACGGGCGGCTTTGAGTGCCGCTTCGTTTTTCTGGGCTTGTTTTAACCACGCCGCCCATTGATTTGGGGTTTCTAAAGTGATGCGTCCGATTTGTCCATCGCGAAAATCGGTTAATGCCACTTCAGCGGCTTTTTGGAAATTGATGCGACCGCCGCTCAATAATGCGCCGCGTTTGCGTCCTATCCACTCCAACCATTCTTCGTCTTTCCAGTGGCTGCTGTCGTTTTTGTCCGCAGCATAACGCTCTTGCAACAATGACAAATAATGGCGACGCAAATAGTCAAGCAATTCCAATGCCACAACTTCTTCGTCCAGCGCATTTCTGCCGACTGCACCACTTGCCGCGAGATTATAGCCTGATTCTTCTACGATAATTTTTGGCCACAACATTCCTGGTGTATCGTACAACCAAAAATCATCTGCCAAAAATAGGCGCTGTTCGGCTTTGGTGATGCCAGGTTCATTGCCTGTTTTTGCCGATTTTTTGCCTGTCATGCCGTTAATCAGCGTGGATTTACCCACATTCGGAATGCCACAAATTAACACACGCAAGGGTTTGTCCAAACCTTTGCGATTCGGCAACAAGGAGCGACACGCTTGCACGATTTTTTGAGTTGCACCGCGGTCGGACGCGTCTAGTGTAATCGCGTTGGTATTAGGGCGCGCTTGAAAATCGGCGAGCCATAGGGCGGTGCGTTCAGGGTCGGCAAGGTCTTGTTTATTTAAAATTTTCAATTTTGGCTTGTCGGTAGAAAGTTTCGCCAACAAAGGGTTTTCGCTGGACGCAGGCAAACGCGCATCCAACACTTCTATCACCATATCCACGCTTTTTAAGCGTTCGATGATGGCTTTTTTGGCCTTGTGCATGTGGCCAGGATACCATTGAATTGCCATAGTTTTTCTTTGTTTAGGGTTTGTGCCGTCTGCAGCTTAGGCTATTTGCCAATTAACTGACGATGACGCACCAAAACCGAATAATCGTTTTGCAAACGCTGCGCCAAACGTTCACACATATACACCGAACGGTGTTGCCCACCCGTGCAACCAATGCCCACCGTTACATAGCTGCGGCTTTCCGCCGTCATTCGTGGCAACCAATGTTGCAAAAATTGCTCCACATCCGCCAGCATTTCTTGTGCCAATGGTTGTGCATCTAAATAATCTTGAATTTCCTTGTCGCGTCCGTTAAACGGTCGCAATTGCGTGTCGTAATATGGATTGGGCAAACTGCGCATATCAAACACAAAATCCACATTGCTCGGCATGCCGTATTTGAAACCAAACGATTCCAAAATCACTTGTAAACCTTCGCCTTCCGCTTGCAACCATTGTTGCACGGTGTGGCGTAATTGTTGTGAGTTCAAAAACGAAGTGTCTATGCAATACGCCAATTCGCGCAAAGGAAATAGCCATTCACGTTCGCGTTGCAAACTTTCCAAAAGCGACAAATTTTCGCCTGCCAAAGGATGCGAACGGCGCGTTTCTGAAAAGCGGCGTACCAAAACATCTTGGGTTGCCTCCAAAAACACGATTTCCACTTGATGCCCTTGGCTGCGCAAATAAGCGATTTTTTCGCGTGCGTCTTCAATGTTCACGCCTGAACGAATGTCCACACTCACCGCCAAATGCTCGATGCCGCCGCGTTGAATGTGGTGCAACACCAAATCAGGCAACATTTCCACAGGCATATTGTCCACGCAATAATAGCCCACGTCTTCCAGCAATTTCAGTGCCACCGATTTGCCTGAACCCGACAAACCGCTAATCAGAATAATCTTCATGATTGGTTTCATCTCGCATCATGGTTTGATGACGTTCTAAAAATTCTTTGGTGCTGTTTTTGCCACGCAATTGCAAAATATAGTTGCGCACCGCCGCTTCCACCAACACCGCCAAGTTGCGCCCCACCGCCACAGGCAAAGTTACCGACGGAATATTGACGTTTAAAATCGATTCGGTTTCGGTGCGTATGCTTAAGCGGTCGAGCTGTTTCATGTAATCATCGTCCGCCATCACCAAATGAATGATGAGTTGCAACACTTTTTTCGGGCGAATAGACGGCTCGCCAAACATATGACGAATGTTTAACACGCCCAAACCGCGTACTTCCAAAAAGTCACGCAACATCGCAGGGCAACGCCCTTCCAGCGTTTCTGGGCCTGTACGGTGCAATTCCACCGCATCATCGGCAATCAAGCTGTGTCCACGTGTGAGCAACTCCAAAGCCAACTCGCTTTTACCCAAACCCGATTGTCCTGTAATCAGCACGCCCACTTCAAACACGTCCAAAAACACGCCGTGTTTGACGGTAGACACCGCCAACTGGCGTTGCAAATAAATGCGCAACACGTCCATTAAATGCGGGCTTTCCAGCTTGGACGTGAGCAAAGGAATATTGTGGGTGTGGCAATGGTCGCGAAGTGCAGGCGGCACAGGCAAGCCGTTGGCAACAATGACCAAAGCCATATTTAAATCAAACAGTTGCTCAAACGATGTGTTTAAATCGCCTGCTTCCAGCTTTTTCAAATACTCGGTTTCGGCAACGCCCAACACTTGCACTTGATTCGGGTGAATAAAATTCAAATGCCCCACCAAAGCCAAAACTGGCTTATCAGCCGCCACGCTGATGCGATTGTCCGCACCAGCCGTGCCTGCTGCCCAAGCCAGCTGCAGTTTGTGTTGATTTTCTTGATAAAGCTGACGAACCGAAATGCTGGGCATTTTATTCTTCCGTGAGTAAGCGATGCACTTGTGCCACATCTTGCGTGCTTAACAAAGCATCACGCGTCGGTTTTGATGAAAACTTGCCCGCCAGTTTAGACAACACTTCCAAATGCTCGCTGCACGCGTTTTCCGGCACAAGCAAAGCCATCACTAAAGTAACAGGTTTGCCATCGGGCGAATCAAACGACACGCCATCTTTCACACGCACAAACACGCCGATGGCTTTTTTAATGCAGGCATGGCGACCGTGCGGAATCGCAACGCCCTGCCCTAAACCTGTTGTTCCTAATTTTTCACGCGCAAACAGGCAATCAAAAATGTCGGCACGCGGCAAGCCGTTTTCGTTTTCCAAAAGCAAACCGATTTGCTCAAACAAACGTTTTTTGCTGCTCACTTCCATGTCCAGCACGATGTGCGTTAATGGCAAAATATCGCCGATTAGGCTCATAGTATTTCTCTTCGCATGACGCAAAATAAAAAGCGATTTTACCGACTGTCTGCAGCAATCTCAATCTTTGCTTGCTGCTTTACAGTCAAAACCGCGAGATAAAAAGTTAAAACCATGATTTCAATCAATAAATAAGCATCAACTCGCCCAGCGATGCCGTCTGCAGACGGCAAACTTTAACGCCACCAGTAATGCAACACTATGCCCAAAAACCAAATCCAACCGATGCGGTTGTTTTGTAAAAAAGTTTGAAAACAGGCTTGGCGATTGCGCGTCTTGATGCGGCCATATTGTTTGATTTGTTCATAAATCACCCACGCCGCGGCAAGGTAATACGGCAAAGTCGCGTCGATATTCAATCCCAAAATCAACATCAACACGGTAAACGCGGCATGAAACGCCATAGAAATTTCGGCATCGTAGCGACCAAAGGTAATCGCCGAAGTTTGAATACCGATTTTCAAATCGTCTTCTTTGTCTGCCATCGCGTAAATCGTGTCGTAGGCTAGCGTCCAGCAGGCGTTGGCGGCAAACATCAGCCACACCAGCGCAGGCACTTGGTTTTGCACCGCGGCAAACGCCATCACCATGCCAAACGAAAACGCCAAACCCAAATAAAATTGCGGAATCGGAAAAAAACGTTTGGTGAACGGGTAAGTCAAAGCCAAAAACAAGGCAGGTAAACTCATCAGCCACGCCAAACCGTTCATCGGCAACAAACACACAGCCGCCAAAACACACAATACCGCCACCAACTTCATCGCCTCTGCTTTGCTCACTTCGCCACGGGCAAACGGGCGATTTTGGGTGCGTTCCACCGCGCCATCAAAATTGCGGTCGGCGTAATCGTTCATCACGCAACCTGCACTGCGCATCAAAAATGTGCCAAAAGTGAACAACACCAGCAAATAAAACGGCGGCGTGCCGTCTGCAGCCACCCACAACGCCCAGTAAGTTGGCCACAGCAACAGCAGCGTGCCAATCGGTTTATCGGCACGCATCAAACGCGTGTACACATCGGCACGCTCGGCGTGTTTCGGCGACAAAAAACGTTGAAACAAAGGATTTAAATTCATATTTTATTCAATTCGCTTAAGTTTTTTCGTTTACATTTTTCATGAAAAATGAGATTTGCAAACCTCATTTTTGCCAATACGATTTCACGTTCACAAACTCATACAAACCAAATTCCGACAACTCGCGCCCGTAACCAGACGCTTTCACGCCACCAAATGGCAAACGCAAATCGCTGCTGGTGTGGCGATTGATGAACACCGCGCCCGTGTGCAAACGTTCAGCATATTGCCACGCTGCCGCTTCGTTTTGACTATAAATGCTCGCGCCCAAACCCAACGGATTATCGTTCGCCAAACGAATCGCATCATCGGCATCGCGCGCCCGCAACACGCTGGCAACTGGGCCAAACACTTCTTCTGAATAAACGCGACAATTTGGGTTCACTTTGTCCAACACGGTTGCTTGGTAAAAATAACCTTGCCCAGCCACTTTGTCGCCGCCGCACAATAACTCCGCACCGTTTTCAAGCGCGTCCAGCACTTGCAAATGCACTTGTTCACGCAAACGTTCGCTGTGTAAAGAAGCCAGCGAAGTGTGTTCACTCGCCAAATCACCCGACTGCAGACGGCACACGTTCGCCAAAAACAAATCCAAAAAGTCATCTGCCACGCTGTCGCACACGATAATCCGCTTGGCGGCATTGCACGACTGCCCTGCATCACGAAAACGCGAAGCGCAAGCATCGTGTGCCGCCTGCACCAAATTCGCATCGGGCAACACGATAAACGCATTGCTGCCGCCCAGTTCCAACACGGTTTTCTTTAAATGTTTGCCCGCCAACGCCGCCAAATGACGACCTGTTTGGGTTGAACCCGTAAACGCCAGTGCATCGCAAAACGCAATTGCCGATTCGACATCTTCATTCGCCAACCACGCACCGCGCACAGGCAAATCACTCATCAAATCCAACAATGCCGCACTCACACCAGCCACGCTCGGCGCGGGTTTCACCACACAAGCATTGCCTGCACACAAAGCAGGAATCGCAAAACGCAACACTTGCCAAACAGGATAATTCCACGGCATCACAGCCAACACCAAACCCAAAGGTTCAAAACGCACTTGGCTCAAACTCGCTTGCGTGGCAATGGTTTTGTGTGCCAACAATTCAGGCGCAAGATGGGCGTAATAACGAATCAAATCCAGCGATTTATCCAACTCCGCCTGACATTCGCGCAAACACCGTCCCACTTCCGCCGAAATCATCGCCGCCAAGCGGTCGCGATGCTCCGCCAAACGTTCGGCAAATTGCAATAAGATTGCCGTTCGGCGATTCACAGGCAAAACCGCAAACGCTTGCTGTTCGCGCTGCAAAGCCAGCAAATCTTGTTCGCACGCCGTCCATGTTTGTGCCGCACGCTCAAACACCACTTCGCCACTCATCACATTCACACTGCGAAACATCGTCTCTCCCATGCCGTCTGCACTTATCCATTCATCGCACTACGCATTTTTCATAACGCGACTCTATGACACTCCCACAAACACCAGCAAACCAAACCCAACTAAAATAAACAGCCAACTCAAAGCCAAGCCATTTTAAAAAAGCAAATCAAAACCGCAAATGCAAATGTTGAGCCCAAACCATTAGTGCAAATCAAATCGCACACTCAAATCACAAATACAAAAACGCCCTGCTTAAACCAAGCAGAGCGTTAAAATCTGGCACGCCCACGGGGAATCGAACCCCGGTTACCGCCGTGAAAGGGCGATGTCCTAACCGCTAGACGATGGGCGCGGATAAAAAGTTTTCTGGCGCACCCGGAGCGATTCGAACGCCCGACCCTTTGGTTCGTAGCCAAATACTCTATCCAACTGAGCTACGGGTGCGTATCACTGCTTCGTTAGTGCCGTGAATCAAGAAAAACCGAACTATACCGATGATGAATCATCTTGTCCAGTGAAATTTTAATTTATCTTAATATAATTTAACTAAATCACTAAAATTAAATGAAAAATAAATCGGTTTTCTGTTTGCGAATGGCGTCAATCAATGCACTACTCGCTTTAAGAGTTTTCATAAAATAATGCCGTCTGCAGTTTGAGGTTGCAGACGGCATTTTCAGGCTTGCTTTATTCAGCTTGTGCTTCGTCGTGAACCACATCTTCCAAAGCCAACAAACGCTGTGCTTCGGCTTTTTCGGGTTCTTCAATCGCATCAAACACTTTCGCCAAAGCCAAACGTGCTTGCATGCTTTCTTGCACCGTCAAGCTGGCTTCTAAATAGCTTTGCGCCTTGCCCCACAATTGTGCGCCGAAGGCAAGCTGCCCCAAGTGCAACAATAATGAAGCGTTTTCTGGTTCGCTTTTCAGCCACGCATCGGCAACGTCCATCGCTTTGCGCTGTTCTTTTTCACTCAAATAGCGCACGCTGTGGATAAATGGCGGCAATAAATCGGCTTGTTTGTTTTGCGGATAATATTTTTTCACCCAAGCCACAGCCGATTGATACAAGCCCAGTTGCTCGTATTTGCTGGCAATCGCGGCACACAAATCGCCTTCTTTCAATTCTTGCGGCAAACGTTTCAAACAGGCTTTCATGCCGTCTGCAGAGTTGGCAATTGCCAACAAACGGCGATACGCCCACTGCTGATATTGCACGGTTTCGTAGTCGTTCAACGCTGCGGCTTTATGCAGTTTCGCCGCTTTGTCCAACACATCTAAAGCGTCGCCGTGGTCAAACGCGTAACGCAATTGCAAACGCACCAAGCGAGTTAAATTCGGTTTGATTTGCGCGGCGGCTTGCATATTTTCTTGTGCGGCGGCGTAATCGCGGCGGTTCAATGCGCTTTCTGCCAACAATAAATAACGCGACAACTGAGTCTTCGTTGGCAATTTGGCGATTTCTTGCAAATAAGTGTCGCGCACGTCCAAGCTGTCCATTTGGTCTGCCGCGTGCGCCGCCAACATCAAAGCCAAATTGCGGTTGTCGCCCGCTTCTTTGTTTGCCAACACTTTGGCTGCTTCTTGCTCGGCTTTTTGGTATTGACCTTCAAAATACGCCAAACCCGATGCTTGCAAATGCTGATGCGCATTTTTGCTTTTACGCGCCACGCCAAAACGTTGCAGACGGCTTGGCACATTCAACACGCCCGCAATCAGTTTCACGATGAAATACCACACCACCACTAGCAACAATATGCCCAAAATAAAGGCGTGCAAATTCAGTCGCAACATGGTTTGCTCGGCAACAATATACACATTGCCGCTGTAAAAACTGCTTGCCAACGCCAAGCCCACCGCCACTGCAAACAGCACAATAATCCAAATCAGGGCTTTCATGCGCGTTCTCCTTTGCTTGCCGCCGCTTCAGACGCTTTTTGCTCGCTCGGTTGACTCGCAGGCGCAGCTGCTGGCGCAGAAGCCGAACTTGCAGACGGCATCGCAGGCGCAGCTGCAGAAGCCGCACCCGAAGCGTTGCTTTGTGGCACATTTTGCGTTGGGCGCAAAGTGTCTTGATAATGGCGCACCGCTAACAAGCTGGCTTTCAACGCATCGCCCGACACCATGCGCACATCCAAGGTTTTCAAATCGCCCAGCTCTTTGAGCCAAGATTGCGTGGCTGGAGAAGTTGGGTCAAAGTATTGTTTAACCGTGGCTTCCGCGCCGTTCAAATCACTCAAATACACTTCGCCATTGTGTTGCATCAAAGCCGCACGCGCATCCAACAAACGCAAACGCAGGTTTTCACGCACAAAATAAATTTGGTCTGGCGCAAGCAACATCGCGTCGCCATTGTCTAATTTGCGCACTTCCACCAAATCTTGCAAACTTGCCCACGCTTTTTGCCAAGCGTTTTGCCACCAAGACAAATCCGCTGCCGTCTGCGTTGGCAACACTTCTTCTTTTTTCGCTTGCAAAGTGTTGTCCACCGTCAAAGGCAAACCCGCAATCGCCGTTTCCAAGCGGTCTAAACGCAAAGAAGTACCCGACACATCTAAATAAGCACGGCTTTTCAAAGCCGCCAAATCGCCGCTAATCGCTTGTTTAATCGGCAATAAATCGGCTTGTTCAAAACGCGCCAAGCGGTTTTCAATATTTTCCAAAACTGTAATCGCCACAGGCACATTGCCCGACAACAACAATTGCTGCGAAGCCAAATTCAAAGTCGCTTCGGTTTCGTCCACCAACCAGTTCACGCGCCCTTTGAGCAACTCCTGATACGCCTGATTCGCGCGTGCGATTTCATCTGCATTGTTTTTTTGCGCAGCTGCCAACTCGGCAACTAAAGCATTCAAATCATTTTGTTTGCGCAAACTGTCTTGCAACAAACCTGCGTTTTGGCTTTCGCCCAAAGCAGCTTTGTCCATTTTTTGTTCAAAAGCCAGCTTTTGGTTTGCCAACACATTTTGTCCCTGCACAAACAAAAATCCGCTCGCACCCAAGCCCAGCAACGCCAACACCAGCGCGCCCAAAGCCAAACCTTTGCCGCCCGATTGCTTAATCACCACAGGCGCAACCACGGGCGTATTTTCCGTTTTGCTTTCGTCTTTTGCATTTGCCGTCTGCGCATTTACCGCTTCAACTTGCGCCTTATTCGTTTCCGCTTGCGCCGCGTCGTTTGGCGTTGGATTCACGTTCTCATTATCCAAAGGTTGATTTTGTTCAGTCATTTTTCACTCCGTAATCAGGATTGCTGCCAAGCAGCTGGATTCGCGTTGTCCACCAAGTGAACCCGAGTTGCGCCCGCTTCGTACAAAGCCGCAACAATTCGCGAATGATGGGTTAAGTATAGCAAGGATTGCAAGTTTTGCCTGAATTGTGTTGGCACTTGCTCAAATAATAGGCAAACCATTTGCGCCGAGGTGATGTACGCCGCCACAGGCGATGCCGTCTGCAACACACTCCAGTCCAAATTCTGCGGCACACGCCGATAAACATCAGCATAATCCACCACAAAATCCATTTCATGCAAACGGCTTGCCAAAAAATCGCGTCCATTTTCGCCACGAACAATCAAAATTTTGCTTTGCTTTGGCAAATCCTGCCAAACAGACAAACGCAAAACCGCTTCACTGTCTTTGCCATCGCTGGGCGACAACACATTCTTCACGCCCTGTTTTTCCAAAGCAGCTTTTGTGGCTTCACCTACCGCAATATGCAATAAATCATCTTTAAAATCATGATTTTGTAAAACCGAAAATGCAATCTCCACCGCGCTCGGGCTAACCCAAAACGCCACTTGATATTGCGATAATTGTTCCGCCAATACCGCCAAAGCCGCAAAATTTTCCTGCAATTTCAAAGGCGAAAACGGCACAGCGCGCCAGCCAGCTTGTTCAAAACGACGACAATCTTGCACCGTTTTGCTTTCTGGTCGCACGATGAAAATACACGGTTTATCGTCTGCAGCAATCGCTTTCATTATCTTTAAAAATCAATGAAATAAAATAAACTAACATTTAAAAAAAACAGTTATAAATTTTGCTTTTCGTTTGGCTAAACCGCTCTAACAGCTTCCCTACCGAGCTTTTCAGTCGCAGACGGCATCTTGCAAAATTCATGCCGTCTGCACAATCTCGCTCAATTCAAGGCACACGCGGTTTAAAGTTTGCATTTATTGCTTTATTTGTCGTATTGACGCAATAATTGTTCAATTTTTTGCCAATCGTTGCGCAATTTGCCACGATTATCGCGTTTTTCGTAACGTTTTAAGGTTTCCACTAACTGGAAACTGTCTTGCTGATGAAATTCTTCGCTGCCTTGTTTGCGCGTGTCCGCCACAATTTTCGCACGCGGGCTTGCGCCGTTTTGCAATAAAAACGCCATCATTTTGATGTCGTGCAACAAAATGGCGGTGTGCAAAGGCGCAAAACCTGCGTCATCGCGCTGATTCATGTCGCACGAACGCGATTTAGCTGCTGAAATCGCCGCCAAAATTTCGGTTTCTTTCATGCCATTCATCGGCGTGTAATGCTCAAACACCAAACGTTTGAGCAAGGGTTCAACTTCGCCAACATTGTCGTTCATCACAAAACAGCCTTGCTCGTCCACAAACGCGCCAACAGGCAAAGCGACTGGTTTGACGCTGGGTTTCACAGTTGTGCCGCAAGCTGTTAAGCACAATGCCAGCGCCATGATTTTAAAATAAGTTTTCATCTTTTTGTCGTGTGTGATGCCGTCTGAACTGAAAGGAGTGAAACAATTTTAAGGTTCACTTAAATCGCAAACAAACATTTGTTTTATCAATATTTTATCGTGAAATAACACAAAACATTACGCGTTTTGCTCTACCAACACTGCGGCAATCAATTCTTCCGCGCCTTCGTCTGCCAGTTTTTTCGCCACGGCGCGACCCAACGCATCGGCATATGCCATCGGTGCTTGCGCCGAACTTTCTAACAGAACCGAGCCGTCTGGGTGTCCAACGCGTCCGCGCAAAGTCAAAATGCCTGCTTCTTCGGTGCAATACGCCGCCAACGGCACTTGGCAGCTGCCGCCCAAAGCGCGCGCTAAAGCGCGTTCCGCCGTAACGCAAGCGTTGCTTAAATCGTGATTTAAAGGTTTCAACACGTCCAACAAATCCGTGCGATTTGCGGCGATTTCAATGCCCAATGCGCCTTGCCCTGCCGCAGGCAAACTGTCTAGTGGTGACAAAATATCGGCGATGCGTTCGTCTAATTCCAAACGTTGCAAACCCGCCGCCGCCAAAATAATCGCGTCGTACTCGCCCGCATCCAGTTTCGCCAAACGCGTTTGCACATTGCCGCGCAAAGGTTTAATCGTTAAATGTGGAAAACGCGCGCGCAATTGCGCTTCGCGGCGCAAACTGGAAGTTCCGACAATCGCGCCTTGCGGCAAATCTTCCAAACGTTTAAAACGATTAGAAACAAAGGCATCAAACGGGTTCGCGCGTTCGCCAATCGCCGCCAAAGCAAAACCTTCAGGCAAATCCATCGGCACATCTTTAATCGAATGCACCGCCAAATCGGCGCGTCCGTCTTGCAAAGCCTGTTCCAACTCTTTGATAAACAAACCTTTGCCGCCGATTTTAGACAAAGTTCGGTCTAAAATTTGGTCGCCACGCGTGGTCATGCCCAAAATGCTGACTTCGCATTCGGGATAAAGGGCTTGCAATCGGGCTTGAATGTGTTTGGCTTGCCACATCGCAAGCAAACTTTCACGACTGGCAATCACCAGTTTTTTCGGTGCATTCATGAAGATTTTCCTTAAAAAATTTGGGCAAGTGTAACAGAAAACGCCACGATACTGAAAAGATTTGCCTGAAAATGGCAATCGCGGTTTACCCTTGTTTCCATGACGAAATGCGTGTTTTGATTTGGAAAATGTCGCGCAAACAGATGCCGTCTGCAACCGAATAGCGTTTTTTCAAAGTTGCTGGGGCGGTTTAGAGTTTGAACAAAATTTGTGTTGCGTCAATTTTCTGCGCAGATTTAACAATTTTTCGCGATTTATTAACGCAAAGCCACTATAATCGTGCATATTTTCTGAATGAATTTGAGTTTGAGAGCTTCATCATGCACTTTACTGAACACCCTTTTTGGTCGTATGCATTTCGTCCTTTGTATCTTTTAGCGGCGATTTATGGCGCGATTTCGGTTTTATTGTGGGCATTTGGCTATCAAGGCACGGCAACGCTGCCATCTTGGCTCTGGCATGCCCACGAAATGATTTGGGGCTATGCTGGGGCGATTGTGGTGGCGTTTTTGCTGACCGCAGTCGCCACTTGGACACAACAGCCGCCAACTCAAGGCAAAATTTTGATTATCTTAACTTTATTATGGCTTGCCGCACGCATCAGCGCGTTTTTTCCGCACCACATTTTCAGCGCAGTTTTCGGCACGCTGTTTTATGTTTTGGCTGCCGTCTGCATGGCAAAATCGGTGTGGCAAACGCGCAATACGCGCAATTATTTGCCTGCATTTGCCCTGTTTTTGTTTGGTGCATTGCACGCCGCGTTTCATCTTTGTCTCGCGCTCAATTTGCATGAAAACCTGCACAACGGCTTGCTTGCAGGTTTGCTGATGGTTGCTGCATTTATCGGCTTGGTCGGCACGCGCATCATCTCGTTTTTCACTGCCAAACGCCTTGGCACGCAGCAAGTGCCAACGTCGCCCAAACTCGCACTCACCGCGCTGTTGTTGCCGATGGTGAGTGCTGTGTTGCTGTTTCATCAAATTTTGTTGCCCGTCGCTGCCGTCTGCAGCATTGCCGCAGGCGTGTTGGCTGGCGTGCAAGGCATGCGCTGGTGGCAAAAAGGCGTGTTAAAAGAACCTTTATTGTGGGTTTTGCACTTGGGCTACGCCTTTACCGCGCTCGGTTTAATCGTCATGGGCGCGGCATTGTGGTTGCCTGCGTATTTAAGCATGGGCGTGCATTTGATTGCTGTTGGCGGCATCGGCTTGCTCACCGTCGGCATGATGACGCGCACCGCCTTGGGACACACAGGTCGCCCGCTCTACCCTTGCCCCAAACCGATGCCACTAGCATTCGTCTTGATGGCACTCGCCGCCGTGTTCCGCACCGTCGCCGCGCTGCTCATTCAAGTATCGCCCACGGGCTACCAACACAGCCTGCGTCTTGCCGCCGTTTTGTTCGCCGCGTCGCTGCTTCTGTTTGCATGGCGTTACTTGCCTTGGCTCATCAGCGAACGCGCAGACGGCAGCAGCAAAACATCTGGCGTGTTAAAAATCATTCGTTAAACTTTCATTTTCAAGCACTTATTTTCATTTTTTTTCAAACGATGCCGTCTGCACTTTCAATCTGCAGACGGCATTTTTATTTTGCCACACGCTTTTTATTCCCTTATCAAAGTTCATTTAAAAACAAACTGATAACACGAAAACGTTAAGAAAAAATCACGAAAAACTTGCACAACTTAACAAAAAATATTATTTTTGTTGCACACAAAATAAAACATCGGTTTACTAAATAAACCGAAATAAGAAACGGAAAAACATCATGGCAGACAATACGATTAGCAGCGTTGCCGATACACTGCGTTTACTCAACAATTTAGCCGAACACCCCAACATCGGCTTGAGCGAATTAGCGCGTTTAAGTGAACTCAATAAATCAAGAACTTACCGCATGCTTTGCACTTTGATGCAAAGTCATTTTGTGCAACAAACCGAACACAGCCGCTATGTGTTGGGGCATCGTTTATTGCAGCTTGGGCAAGCGGCACGCAATCATTTGAACTGGTTGCAAACCGTGGAAGCGTGTTGCGCCGAGTTGCGCGAACGCTTCAATGAAAACCTGCAAGTACGCGTGTCTGAAGGTTTGGAGATGGTGCAAGTGTGGCGACACGCGTCTACGCAAACGCTGCAAGTGCGCAGCGCAGCGGGCAATCGCCGCGATTTGGGTGCAGGTGCTTCGGGCAAATTGCTGTTGGCGTTTGCCGATGAACACACCCAAAACGACTATTTCGCGCAAAAAATGTCATCGGCAAACGAAGCGGAAATCGCGGTTTTGCGTGAACAGTTGGCGCACATTCGTTCGGCTGGCATTGCGATTACGCAAGGCGAATTGACGGCTGGCGTGTGCGCTTTTGCCGTGCCACTGTTGGACGCAAGCGGTCGCTGTTTTGCTTGCTTGAGTTTGAGTGCACCACAAAGTCGCACCGACGCTGCGCGTGCTGATGAACTGGCAAACGCGCTGATTCAAACAGGCAAAGACATTTCGACGCGCTTGGGTTTTCATTCATGAATCTGCAGACGGCATCGTGCCGTCTGCGCCACATCCAGCAAACACAATGGCAATAAAATCAAACCTTTCAGGAGAACATCATGGCTGAAGCAAAAAAAGGGGGCATGAACCCCGTGATTATGATGATGGGCATCGTTTTATTCGCGATGTTGCTTACCTTCATCTTGCCTTCTGGGCAGTATCAACGTGAAGAAAAATTAGTGATTCCAAACAGTTATCAAGTTGTAGAAAAACCGATGTCGGCGATGAGCGTGGTCAGCTCGGCTTTGGTGAAAAAAGACGAAAAGCAAGCCGCACCTGTGGGCATTGCCGATGCTTTGCAATCGGTGCCTGAAGGGATTGCCAAACAAAGTGGCTTGATTTTTATGGTTTTATTCATCGGCGGCATGTTTGGGATTTTGAACAAAACGGGCGCGATTGAAGCAGGTTTGGAACGCACGCTCGGGCTGACGCGCGGCAATATTTATGTGCTTGTCCCCGTGTTGATGATTGTGTTTTCGGCTGGCAGCACCTTCATGGGCTTGGCAAAAGAATATTTGCTGGTGATTCCAATGGTGATTGCGCTGACTACGCGCTTGGGTTACAGCACGATTTTGGGTTTGGCGATTGTTACGATTGCGGTGAAAGTGGGCTATTTGGCTTCGATTACCAACCCGTACGCGTTGTCGGTGGCGCAACCTTTGCTTGGTTTGCCTGTGTTTAGCGGCTTAAGTTTACGCGTTTTGACTTATTTTGTGATGATGGGCATCGGCATTGCCTTTGTGTTGTACAAAGCGCGTCAAGAACGCCAACAAGCCGATTTTGTAGCGGGCAGCTCGGATTTTGACAGCAAACGCTTATCGGGTCGCCACGCCGCGATGTTGAGCGTATTGGCTTTGGGCATTGTGTTTTTGGTTTACGCATCAGACACTTGGAAATGGAAAAGCAGCTCTTTATCGGCTTACTACATTTTCTTGAGCATGATTTTTGCGGCGATTGCGGGCATGCGCCCAAGTGAAGCGGCAGACGCGTTTGTGACAGGCATGAAAAAAGTGATGATTGCGGCGGTGTTGATTGGTTTGGCAACGGCGGTGGAAATCGTGTTAAGCAAAGGCAAGGTTTTGGACACTGTGATTCACTATCTGGTTGATTTTATTGGTTCTAGCGGCCCTTATGTTTCCACTTATTCGATGTTTATCTCGCAACTTTTGCTCGACATCGCGATTCCGTCTACTTCGGGACAAGCCGCCGTTACCATGCCGATTATGGGCCCAGTTGGACAATTGTCGGGTGTGTCGCCACAAACTACCGTGTTGGCGTTTTTGATGGGCAACGGTTTGACCAACGTGATTACGCCCACTTCCAGCGGCTTATTGATTTTCTTGGCAACCGCGCAAGTGGCGTGGAGTCAATGGGCGAAATTCGTGTGGCCTTTGATTGTGATGTTGGCGGTGGTGGCTATCGGCTTGCTGACTTTGGCGGTGTACATCGGTTATTGAGTGCGATGCCGTCTGCAGTTGCATGGTGAAAGTGTGAGCAAATCCCCCCAATCCCCAGCTCTGAAACCGCCCTTGCAACTGCAGACGGCACAAATGAATAACCCTGTCTTTCACAAGGATTTTCTATGGCTATCGCTTATCATTTATTAGAAAACGTGATGGTTGCCATGCGTGATGGTGTGCGACTGGCAACCGATGTTTACTTGCCTGCACATTGTGCCGCGCCGTTTCCTGTGGTGATTGAACGCACGCCCTACAACAAATCGGCGCACTCGCGTTCGGAAATTTGTTTAGACGGACACAAAGTCAGTCGCAGCGAAATGGCAGCGGCGTTTGCCCAACGCGGCTTTGCCACGGTTTTTCAAGACTGTCGCGGTCGCTATCGTTCAGAAGGCGAGTTCATCAAATATGTGCGCGAAGGCGAAGACGGTTTTGACACTTATCAATGGCTGCTGCAACAGCCTTGGTGCAATGGCAACATCGGCAGCATGGGGCTGTCCTACGCCGCCCACACCCAACTTGCCGCCGCTTGCTTGAATCCACAAGGTTTGCGCGCGATGGTGTTGGATTCGGGTGGTTTTCACAACGCACATCAATGTGGCATTCGCCAAGGCGGTGCGTTTGAATTGAAGCAAGCAACTTGGGCATACAAACAAGCCAAACTCAGCCCCGAAGCCGCCGCTAATCCAGCACTGAAAGCCGCGTTGGAACAAGAAAACATACACGAATGGTTTGGCAAAATGCCGTGGACAAAAGGCAATTCGCCGATTCGCCATTTGCCTGAATATGAAGATTATTTGCTCACGCAATGGCAAGCTGGAGAATTTGATTCATACTGGCAACAGCTTGGCATTTACGCACAAGGCTGGTACGAACAACTGCCCGACATTCCCGTTTTGCTGATGTCAAGTTGGTATGACGCGTATGTGCCAGCGACTTTGTCCAACTTCCAAGCCTTTGCTGCAGACGGCAGACGCGCCCCACAACGCCTGATTATGGGTTCGTGGCTACACGGCGACCGCAACATCAGCCACAGCGGCAATGTTGAATTTGGCGAACACTCGCCGTTTGACGGCAACATCGCCGAAAACTGGCTTGAGTGCCGTCTGCAGTGGTTTGAACAACATTTGAAAAAACCTGCAAACAACACCCCAACCCACGCCGAAAACACTCATGCAACAGAACAAACGCCACACCAAGTTTCGCTGTTTGTGATGGGCGGTGGCGATGGCAGCAAAAACGCCGACGGTCGCCTGCAACACGGCGGACAATGGCTGCACAGCAACACTTATCCCTTGCCCAACAGCCGCGTACAAACCCTTTATTTGCAAGCCGATGGCGGTTTGCGTGAACAGGTCGCTGCAGACGGCACGCACACGCTCGTCGCCGACCCAAATCGCCCTGTTCCCACCATCGGCGGTGCGATTACTTCGGGCGCACCCGTGTTTGTGGGCGGTGCGTTTGACCAGCGCGAAACGCCCGAGTTTTATGGTGCAGACGGCAGCGGCAAGCCTTTAAACGCGCGTGATGATGTTTTGAGTTTTCAAACCGATGTATTGACTGAAGACCTGATTGTCGCAGGCGAAGTGAGGATTCAATTGTGGATTGCCAGCGACGCACCCGACTGCGATTTCACCGCCAAACTGATAGACGTTTATCCGCCCAGCGCCGACTATCCCGAAGGCTACGCAATGAACATCACCGACGGCATCATTCGCACGCGCTACCGAAATTCTTGGGCGAAAAGCGAGTTGCTCGCGGCTGGCGAAATTGTGGAAGTGTGCATTCGCCCGTTTGAAACCGCCAACCTGTTCCAAAAAGGACACCGTTTGCGTTTGGACATCGCAGGCAGCAACTTCCCGCATTTTGATTGCAACCCCAACAGCGGCGAAGCCGAAGGTTTTGCCGAACACAAACGCATCGCCACCAGCCAAATCCATGTTGGCA
>JAUNMN010000008.1:21537-31041 GCA_030531795.1 Neisseria sp. | reverse complement strand
GCCGAAGGTTTTGCCGAACACAAACGCATCGCCACCAGCCAAATCCATGTTGGCAAAACGTATCCGTCGGCTTTGCATTTAACCGTGTTGCCTGCTTTGCCGCCTGCAACAAAATAGTTTGTCCGAAAACAAAAATGCCGTCTGCACTTTCAATCTGCAGACGGCATATCATTTTTCATGAACAAAGGTTTATTCACAAAACCTTCACTCACAAAACCGTGTGTGGCGGTTCATAATGAATCACATCACGAATTTTGTTGTTTTCATCCACCAACACCACTTTCGGTTCGTGCGCCGCAATTTCTGGTTCAGACAGCAAAACATAAGACATAATAATCACGATGTCGCCCTTTTGCACCAAACGCGCCGCCGCGCCGTTCAAGCAAATCACGCCGCTGCCGCGCTCGCCAGGAATGGTATACGTTTCAAAGCGTTCGCCATTATTATTATTGACGATTTGCACTTTTTCATTCACGCAAATTCCTGCCGCGTCCAACAAATCCAAATCCACCGTGATGCTGCCGACATAGTTCAAATCGGCTTCGGTAACCACCGCACGGTGAATTTTGCCACCTAACATGGTGCGAAACATAAAACTTCCTTTTTATAAAAATTCAATTTAATCTGAATGTTAAAACATTATTTAAAATTCAAAACAGGCCAACCTTTGCTTCGCGCTTCTTCTTGCAACACTTCATCGGGATTTACCGCCACAGGGTCGCTCACCAAATTCAGCAAAGGCAAATCGTTTTTGGAATCGCTGTAAAAATACACTTTGCCGTAACTTTCCAGCGTTTCGCCACGCGCTTCAAGCCATTGATTCAAACGGGTGATTTTGCCTTCTTTCAAACTCGGCGTGCCAACATAATTGCCTGTGTATTTGCCGTCTGCACCGATTTCTAACTGCGTGCCGATGATGTTGTGTATGCCAAATAAATGACAAATCGGGATGATAATGAATTCATTAGTAGACGAAATCACCAGCAACTCATCGCCTGCATCGCGATGACTATCGACCAACATTTTTTGCATGGGCGTGATGTAAGGCGCGATAAAATCGGCAACAAATTCAGCGTGCATTTGTGCCAATTCGTCCATGCTGTATTGCGCTAAAGGCGCGAGATGAAAACGCAAAAATTCATCAATATTCAAGCAACCTTGTTGATAATCTTGATAAAATTTGTCGTTCATTTTTTGGGTGTATTCAACGTCCACCAAACCTTTTTTCATCAAATATTGCGGCCAAGAGTGGTCGGAATCGGTGTTGATGAGGGTGTTATCCAAATCAAAAATCGCTAGATTTTTCATATTGTTCCTGTTGTTTTAAAAGCAAAAGCTGACGCAATAAAGACACGGTTATCGGTTTTTTCATTCGCATGGAATATTCACCCAAAGCGGCAAGCATGTGCAGCAAACTGTCCATATCGCGCCGCCAGTGTGTGAGCAAATAGTGAAACACGCTTTCGTCTACCGCCCATTGTTTGGCTTGCACCATGTCCATCAAAGCGGCAATTTTTTCTTCATCGTTCAAAGGTTTAACATCGTAAACCACGCAAAACGCCATGCGCGTGCGCAAATCTTCGCGCATATTTAAATGTATCGGCGGCACTTCCGATGCAAACAGCAAAAAACCTTGTTCACGATTGCGGCGCAAATTGAAAATTTCAAACAGCAAAGCCTGTTCGTCCAAATTCAAGGCTTCCACTTGGTCCACCGCCAAAAAATCCACGTCCAAAGCTGCTTCTGGCAAAGACATTTTGCTGGCATCTATGTATAAAGCCGTTTGCCCATTCGCTTTCGCCTGCGCAATCCACGCCTGCAACAAATGGCTTTTGCCCGATTGCGCCTGTCCCCAAATGTAAACAAAACGCTCGCGCTGCTGTTGCAAAACGTGCAAAAGCTCCGCGTTTGATTGTCCTAAAAACGACTCAAATCGCGTTTGTTCATGGTCGTCGTCGCCAAAATCAAACAGAGTTTGTTGCCCAAACATAGCTTCGCAAGTGTCAAAAAAGGGCTTATTGTACGTTTTTTTACATCGCGGTTAAACCATTTTAACCATCGCAATAAGATTTTCTTGGCAACTTCATTTACAATAGCGCGTTTTTGCAGACGGCATCTCAATCCCAACGCCGCTATTTGAGTCACACACTCACTCATAAAATTTTTTTATCAGAATTTATTATCAGAAAGTTTTGTCGCACATGATTGCCACGATTATTGATTTTATTTTGCACATCGACCAACACCTTGTCGCCCTGTCGGCGCAATACGGCGCGTGGATTTATGTGATTTTGTTTTTGATTGTTTTTTGCGAAACAGGTTTGGTCGTTACGCCATTTTTGCCTGGCGATTCGCTTTTGTTTGCCGCAGGCGGCATCGCAGCAATCGGCAGCATGAACATTCATGCCATGGTGATTTTGCTGATTCTTGCCGCGATTATCGGCGACGCGGTAAACTTCACCATCGGCAAATACTTTGGCGAAAAGCTGTTCAGCAATCCCAACTCTAAAATTTTCCGCCGCAGCCATTTAGACAAAACCCACGCGTTTTACGAAAAATATGGCGGCAAAACCATCATCATTGCCCGTTTTGTGCCGATTGTGCGCACTTTCGCGCCTTTTGTGGCGGGCATGGCAGCGATGAATTATGCCAAATTCATTCGCTACAACATCATCGGCGCGGTGTTGTGGGTGGTGCTGTTTTCATACGCAGGCTATTTCTTCGCCAACTTGCCGATTGTGAAAAACAATTTGGGCTTGGTGTTGGCGGCGATTATCGTGTTGTCCATCATGCCAGCTGTGATTGAAGTGGCGCGCGCCAAATTGAAAAAATAGTTTAAAACAGTTTAAAACAGTTTTTTAAATCGTAGTGCCGTCTGCAAACTGAAACCGCAGACGGCATTTTATTTATTTTATTCTCTGGCTAATCAAACTCTTAATCCAAAACTCGCTGTTCAGGCAAACGCCCTGCCCAGTCACTGACAAACTGCCACGCCACGCGTCCAGAACGTCCGCCACGACTTGCTGCCCAACGCAATGCCGCTTGGCGTGTGGTGTCGTCAAACGGCAAATCAAAACTCGCCAACCAGTTCGCAACCGCCTGCAAATAATCATCTTGGCTAAACGGATAAAAGCTCAGCCACAAACCAAAGCGATCCGACAGCGACACTTTTTCTTCAATCGCTTCTTTCGGATGCACTTCGCCACGCGCGTTCAGCACGCCTTGATTTTCGTCCATATATTCGGGCATCAAATGGCGACGGTTGGAAGTGGCGTACACCAAAACATTGTCGCAACGGCGTGCCAAACCGCCATCTAGTGCGGTTTTCAGCGCTTTGTAACCTTCTTCGCCATCTTCAAACGACAAATCGTCGCAAAACACAATGAATTTTTCCGAACGTGTTGCCAAAATATTCAAAAGTGCAGGCAAAGTCGCCAAATCGCTTTTATCCACTTCAATCAAACGCAAACCGCAGACGGCATATTCATGCAACAAAGCCTTGATTAAAGAAGATTTTCCTGTGCCGCGTGCGCCAGTTAACAAAACATTATTGGCACTTCGTCCCGCCAAAAATTGTTCGGTATTGCGCACCAAACGCTGCATTTGCGTGTCCACTGCCGCCAAACGCGATAAGGGAAAAGTGTGCGGCGTGGGCAAACTTTCCAAAATACCGCCCTTACCCACTTTCTGCCAACGATAAGCCAACGCTGACCAGTCAGGTTCTTGTTGTTCGGGCGGCAAATACGCGTCCAAACGTTTCAACACCGAAGACGCTTGACGCAAAAAAGTTTTCACAGCTTTCATGCTTTCGCTCCATTTTTTTTGATAAACCAACTATAACACCGACTTTTCTTGTCAGAAAAGCGGCAAAAGGTTATATTTGCGACTTTATTTTTAGCGATTAAGGTTTTGCGATGTTTAAGCGTCCTGAAGAATTGATTATGGCGGTGTTGGCGGCATTGTGGGTGGCGTTCACCTATTTTATGGCAACTTATTTCAATGCGCCCAGCCAAACGGCTTTATTGATTGCCGCGCTAACCTTAATTTGGGCTGTGGTGTTTTTTATCTTGTGGCAACGCAATCTCACGCGCCACATTTACCCGATTTTTCTCGGTTTGCTCATCGCCTGTTGGTGGCCATTTTTGGACTGGTACGCCATCAGCGGCATCGTCAGCACCAACGCCCTAAACGACACGATTATCGTCAGCAAACCTTGGTATGCAACGTGGACATTCAAACTCATCATCGCTCTAGTTCCCGTCTTGCTTGGCTATGCCTTTAAATTCAAACAATATCGAAAAAACAAAAAGTTAGTATAAATAACCCATGCCGTCTGCGACTGAAAGGAGTCCCATAGCGAAGCTATAGGGGCAATACTTAAAGTGCAGACGGCATCGTTGCATTTTTAAACGGTTCAAATCATGATTAGCCAATTCAAGCACATCGGCATTGTTACCCGCCCCAACACACCGCACATCGCCAGTTGTTTGCAACAATTGATTCACTTTTTGCAAGAACATAATCTCAATATTTACTTGGATAACAGTGGTTTAGACGAAAATAGCCCTACACCAAATGATGTGCCGATTATTGACAGCAGCGAACTCGGTCGCCGTTGCGATTTGGTCATCGTTTTGGGCGGCGACGGCACATTTCTCTCCGCCGCACGCACCGTTGCGCCCTATCGCATTCCGCTTATCGGCGTAAACCAAGGGCATTTGGGCTTTTTAACCCAAGTGCCACGCGAACAAATGATTTGCGAAATTTCAGGCATGCTCACAGGCAAATACCGTCGCGAAGAACGCATTTTGCTAGAAACCCAACTCATTCGCGACAATCAAAGCATACATTCCGCACTCGCCTTGAACGACGTTGTTTTATCGCGCGGCGGTGCGGGGCAAATGATTGAATTTGAAGTATTTATCAACCGTGAATTTGTCTACACCCAACGTTCAGACGGCTTAATCGTATCCACACCAACAGGCTCAACCGCCTATTCTCTCGCCGCTGGCGGCCCAATTTTACAAGCCAGCTTGCGCGCATTTTCGCTTGTCCCGATTTGTCCACAATCGATGACCAACCGCCCGATTGCCATCGCCGACACCTGCGAAATCGACTTGCTCATCATCAAAGCTGGCGACGCACGCGTGCATTTTGACGGTCAATCTCATGTAGACATTCAAAGCGGCGACGCACTCAAAATCCGCCGCTACCGCAACAGCTTACGCGTGTTGCACCCCAGCGATTATCAATATTACAAAACCCTGCGCCAAAAATTACACTGGGGCGAACAACTCGTTCCCATCAAACCATCGCGCTAGGATTTTCTAAACAAAAACTCAATCAAAATCGAAAAAATATCTAAAAATTAAGAAAATTCTTATTGAAACTAAATAAAAGTTTAAATATAATTCACAAAAACTGCAAGCATTCAAAGAAAAAATAACCCATGCCGTCTGCAGCTTCAACTTCATAAGTGCAGACGGCACAAGCAACAAACAAAAGCCATTTTAACAAGGAAATCATCATGTTATTGAGTTTATCATTAAACGACTTTGTGATTGTCGACCAACTCAAACTGCATTTTGATTCGGGTTTTACTGTTTTAACGGGCGAAACAGGTGCAGGCAAATCCATCACTTTAGATGCCATTGGCTTGCTTTTGGGCGACAAAGCCGATTACAGCCAAGTGCGTTCGGGCAGCAAAGAAGCGCAGCTTTCCGCCCTGTTTGACATCAGCGAATTGAGCACGCTCAAAAACGAATTGCAGCAACAAGGTTTGTTGGAAGAAGGCATGGACGAATTGTCGATTCGCCGCATCATTGATGCTAAAGGCAAAAGCCGCAGCTTCATCAATCAGCACGCCGTTACCCTTGCCCAACTCAAACAAATCGGCAGTCAATTGATTGATATTCATGGACAAAATGCACATCATTCCTTAAACCAAGAATCTGCTCAACGCGATTTATTAGACGCGTTTGCAGGCAATCAAGAACTTGCTAACGAAGTGAAAAGCGCATTTCAAAACTGGCAAAGTGCGCAAAAAACCTTACAAGAAGCCCAAAATCAAAGCGAACAAATCCAGATTGAACGCGAACGTTTGGAGTGGCAATTCAATGAAATCAGCAAACTCAATCCGCAAGCTGGCGAGTGGGAAAATTTAAGTCAATCTTACGACAGCTTGGCACACGCCGCCGAGTTGCTTACCGCCGCCCAACAAAGTGAAAATCTCATCAACGACGACCAAGGCATTAAAGATTTGCTGTATCAATGCCAAAAAACCTTGCAGCCGCTTGCCCAAATCGAACCTTTATTTCAAGAGGCGATTGAGCGTTTGGCGGCGGCAGAAGCCGAAGTCGGCGAAGCCTTGGCATACATCAACGATGCGGCAAATCGTGCTGAAGTCAATCCAGAAGAACTTGCCAACAAAGAAGAACGCATGGCGGATTTACTCGGTTTAGCGCGTAAATACCGTTTAGAACCAAGTGAATTACCAAATAAACTCAATGAATTAGACCATGCTTTACAGCAATTAGAAGCCAGCAGCGATGTGGCGGCACTGGAAGCCAACTGCACACGTTGCGAACAAGAATACATGAATTTGGCACAGCGACTTTCTGCCAAACGCCATCAGGCTGCCGATCGTTTAAGCCAAGAGACCGCCGACAAAATGCAAGAATTGGCAATGAAAGGGGCGAAATTTCACATCGAATTGCTGCCCTCTTCGCCTGCTGGCTATGGCTTGGAACAGGTGCAATATCAGGTTGCCGCCAACAAAGGCACGCCTTTGCGTCCTTTGAATAAAGTGGCATCGGGCGGCGAATTGGCACGCATCAGCTTGGCTTTGCAAGTGGTTACCAGCCGATACACCCAAGTGCCGACACTGATTTTTGACGAAGTGGACACAGGCATCGGCGGTGGCGTAGCAGAAATTGTTGGTAAGGCTTTGCGCAGCTTGGGCGGTCAGCATCAAGTGTTGGCGGTTACGCATTTGGCACAAGTTGCCGCCTGCGGCGAACAACACTGGCAAGTGAGCAAAAGCCATGATGGCGAACAAACTACCAGCCAAATCAAAGTATTGGATAAAGAAACACGCATACAAGAAATCGCGCGCATGCTCGGTGGAGAAACGATTACCGACACCAGCCGCCAACACGCTGCTGAATTATTGCAACACGCCAGTGCCTAGATTTAAGCAAACGCAGCACTCATTCAGACATACTCAAAAAGCATACGAAAAATGTAAATAAAATTTAACCTTATCGCTTTTTTTGTTACAATGCGCCTAATTTTTGTCAAAACACACCCTCGTTTCACATACAGAGAAAGCAAACAAGATGACACAGGAAACCGCTTTAGGTGCTGCGTTGAAAAACGCCGTGCAAACCATGAGCAAGAAAAAACAAACAGACATGATTGCCGAACATATCTACGGCAAATACGATGTATTCAAGCGTTTCAAGCCACTTGCCATCGGCATCGACCAAGATTTAATCGCTGCTTTGCCACAATACGATGCCAGCTTGATTGCGCGTGTTTTGGCAAACCATTGCCGTCGTCCGCGTTATTTAAAAGCCTTGGCGCGTGGCGGCAAACGTTTTGATTTGAACAATCGCTTCAAAGGCGATGTGAGCACGGAAGAACAAGCGATTGCGGCGCAACACCCAGCGGTAAAAGAAGCCTTGGCGCGTCAAGCCGAGAAAAAAGCGGAAGCGGCTGCAAAAGCGCAAAACGAACAAACGGCTGCTGAAGCAGTATCGAGCACCGAAGCTGCTGAATAATTTTCCTGCTTTGAACAAGCTACTCGCAAAAAATGCCGTCTGCAACTCAATTTGCAGACGGCATCGTTTATGAATAACTCACTAAAAATCAATAAAAAAGCAATTATTTCGCAACGGTTGCTTTAATCAATTTCTCTGCTTTTGCCAAACTGTTTTCCACATCAGCATAAGGCGTTTGGCTGCGTGCCACCACTTGTTCGGCGGTGTTGAGCAACACTTCCACTTTGCCTTCTGTTTCTGTTACCAACACTTTCAAAGGCAATTGCAACGCCAAACTTGGGTCTTTCACCATCAAAGGCGTGCCTGCTTTAGGAGTGCCGTAAACCAAAACGGTGGCAGGTTGCATGGTCAAACCTGCAGCTTTAGCGGCGGCTTGGTGGTCGATTTCGGCAAAAATGGTCATGCCTTTGCTTTTTAAGGTTTCGCTTAAAGCGCTAAGCGTTTGTTTAAAATCGTATTTGCTTTCAAAGCGTTCTGCATGTGAATTTTGCGGTTCAGCCATGGCAACTCCTGAAACAAGTGCGGTTAAAGCAATCCATTTATTCCATTTCATGATGTATCCTTCGGTTGGTTAAATTAAGGTTTTCAAATATAAATCATTTTATCATTGCTAACAACAATCGCATTCATTATTTACCCTTCACATCAATAATCATCACTTCTGCCTGCGAACCCAAGCGAAACGGCACACCCCAAAAGCCATAGCCTGAAGTAACGAAAAAATGCGTTTGATTGATTTGCTCATAACCATAATGCACGCGATTTAGAAAACGCACCAGCAAATTCGCAGGGAAAACCTGCCCATTGTGAACGTGTCCTGAAAGCTGAATATCTATCGGTAAATCAGCATGTTGTGTGATTTCGGTTGGACGGTGGTCAAGCAAAATTACGGGCTTTTGTGTGTCTACTTGGTGCAATAATTCCGCGCTTGGCAAACGGTTTTTGTCCAAATCATCGGGGCGACCGATGATGCTGAATTGCCCATTGATGCTCGCCGCTTCATCGTACAAAACCCGAATACCCGCGTCTTGCAAAGCGGCAACAATCGCCTGCTCCGCGCCAAACAAATCATGATTACCCAAAGTGGCATACACCCCCAAAGGCGCTCGCAGTTTTTGCAAATGCGGCTGCATTTTTTCTGCTTCATAGGCTTGCGTGTCGTCGTCCATAATGTCGCCTGGCATCAAAATAATGTCCACTTTTTGCGCGTTCATGATGTCCGCCAACTTATCCAGCTGCCGTTTGCCAACCAAGCTGCCCAAATGCAAATCGGCAACCATGCCGATGCGCAAAGGCTTTGCCAACGGCTTGTTCAACGTGATTTGGTAATGCTTGATGACAGGCGTGTAAGCGTTGTACCAAGAAAACACAAACAAAATCGCCACAAAAACAGGTGCAAACACGCGCAGCAGGCGCGACAAAAGTGCAGACGGCATGCGCGAGCGCAACAAGCGATACAAAACATAAGTCGCCAGCGCGGCAAACAAGCAATACAGCAAAAAAATCATCCACGCAGCAGTTAAGCGAAACGCCAAATGATTCAAACGCAAAAACGACACCAGCAATAAGCCATTGCTGATAGCAAAAATGCTAATACCAATCAAATATTTAGCCAATCGACTAAACTTGTTCTTGCCCAACCAAAACACGCTGCGCATCAGCGCGTAGCTAAACGGCTGCATACACAACACAAACAACAAAACGAAATTCAAACGCACAACAG
>JAUNMN010000008.1:0-21437 GCA_030531795.1 Neisseria sp. | reverse complement strand
CTAAACGGCTGCATACACAACACAAACAACAAAACGAAATTCAAACGCACAACAGCCGTCCCGAAAAAAAATGGCGTATTTTACCAGCAAACGCCGTGTAAAAATGCCGTCTGCAGGTAAAGAAAAGCAAGCATTTTCAGCCAAAACGCGCCACAAACCGCTATAATGTCGCGTTTCATTGTCTTGATGACCACTTTCACAGGATTTTGCCATGAACCCACAATCTGCCATCATTCCCGACCACTGCACCGCCGCGATTTACATTGAAGCCAACATCGCCAACGCCGAACACGTTAAAAGCGCCTGTCGCGACAGTTTGAACGCCTTGCGCGAAATGCAAAATCAGTTTGCCGATGCGTCTTTAGGTTTGAGCATCGCTTTTGGTGCAGACTTTTGGCACGCGCTTAATCATAAAAATGAAGGGCAAGAAATCAAAAATTTTGTGCCACTGGGCAACGGACTTTGCCCTGCCACTCAATGCGATTTGATGATACACATTCAGTCGCTGAATCAAGGGGTTAATTATCGTTTGGCTGAAAAAGTGTTGGCATTGTTTGGCGACAGCATCACGGTTGAAAACGAAACGCATGGTTTCCGTTTGCCACAAGAACGCGGCATTGAAGGTTTTGTGGACGGAACGGAAAACCCACAAGGCGCAGAAAAAATCAGCAGCGTCGGCGTGATTGCCGAAGGCGCAGACGCAGGCGGCAGCTATTTGGTATTGCAACAATATCGCCATCATTTAAACAAATGGAACGCGATTTCGGTTGCCGAACAAGAAGCCGCCATCGGTCGCAGCAAAGAAGCCAACGAAGAATTTGCCCGTGCCGACCGCCGCGACGATTCGCACTTAAACCGCACCAACATCAAAGAAAACGGCGTGGGTTTGAAAATCGTGCGCCGCAGCCTGCCTTTTGGCAAAGCCTCTGGCGAACACGGTTTGCAATTCATCGCCTATTGTGCCAAATTGCACAATATCGACCAACAACTCAAATTCATGTTTGGCGAAGTGGACGGCAAAACCGATTTGCTGCTTACTCATTTAAGCAGCGTCAGCCGCAGCGCCTATTATTTCGCGCCGAGCGAAGAACGTTTAGCAAATCTCTAAATCGTTTATTGAACCAAAATCATGCCGTCTGCAGACGGCATTTTTAACAAATAAAACCATAAAACAAAGCGTTTCAATGTTTACCGACAGCCACGTTCATCTTACCGCGCCCGAACTTGCCAGCCAGTTGCCTGCCGTCATGGCGACGGCACAGGCATGTGGCGTACGGCGGTTTATCGTGCCAACCACTTCGCCAGCCGACTGGCAAGCGGTGAGCGATTTGGCGAAACGCCCGATTGACGGCGAACAGATTCATTTTGCTTTGGGTGTGCATCCTTGGTTTGTGAACGATTTGCCCGACAACTGGCTCAGCCAACTGACTGATTTATTGCAACAATATCCGCAAGCACTCATCGGCGAAATCGGTTTAGACTATCGTAAAGCACAAAATCATAGCGAAAAGCAAGAACAGCAACACATTTGCCGTCTGCAACTCCAACTGGCAAAAACGCTAAATCGCCCCGTGATTTTGCACAATGTCGCGGCGAATGCCGATTTATTGGCTTTGGTTAAAACCGAAAAACCGACTGCAGGCGGCATCGTTCATGCGTTTTCGGGCAGTTTGGAAGAAGCGAAGCAGTGGCTCAAACTCGGTTTTTTCATCGGCATCGGTTCTTTATTGCTCAACCCCAACGCTAAAAAAGTGCGACTTGCCGCCCAACATTTGCCGCTGGAAAGCCTGCTATTGGAAACCGATGCACCGTATATGTTGCCCAACAACAGCAACACGCCTGCCAACCTTGCCCAAATCGCCCAAATCGTGTGCGATTTGCGTCAAATCAGCTCAGCCAAATTGTCGGCACAAACCGAAGCGAATGTGCAGCGTTTGTTGGCGTTTGCCTGAACGCCTTTTGCCGTCTGCAGACGGCATCGGTTGCGCGTCAAAAATTTTTTCACTTTTTTCAGCAGAAAACTTGCCATTCTTGCGGGTAAAGAGTATTTTTACACCCTTTTAGTCCACCTAAATACAGATAACAAGGTACACACTATGAGCAAAAGAGAAGTTCCTGCGGTGTTCGGCAGCGTGTTTCACGCGCAAATGCCTGTTTTAACTTACCAAAATGGTCAATGGCAAGATGTGCAATGGCAATCGTCTGACAGCGTTACCTTGCCTGCAGGCGCACACAGCTTGCACTACGGCAGCGAATGTTTTGAAGGCTTGAAAGCCTTTCGCCAAGCCGATGACAGCATCGTTCTCTTTCGCCCAGAAGCGAACATCGCGCGTATGCAAGACAGTGCGCGTTTGTTGAATTTGCCTGTGCCTGAAAAAGAAGCGTTTTTGGCGGCGTTGATTGAGTTGGTACGCCGTGCGGCAGACGAAATTCCCGATGCACCTGCGTCTTTGTACATTCGCCCAACCCTCATCGGCACCGACCCGATTATCGGCAAAGCAGGCGCGCCGTCTGACAGCGCCATGCTCTATATTTTGGCTTCGCCTGTGGGCGATTATTTCAAAGCAGGTTCGCCTGTGAAGTTGGTGGTGGACACCGAAAACCTGCGTTGTGCGCCACACATGGGACGCGTGAAATGTGGCGGCAACTATGCTTCGGCGATGGCTTGGGTCTTGAAAGCGAAAGCGGAACACGGCGCGAGCCAAGTTTTGTTCTGCCCCAAAGGCGACGTGCAAGAAACAGGCGCGGCAAACTTCGCGCTCATCAAAGGCAATGAAATCATCACCAAACCTTTGAGCGACGAATTTTTACACGGCATCACCCGCGATTCGGTTTTGACCATCGCCAAAGATTTGGGCTACACCATTAACGAGCGCAATTTCACGGTTGATGAACTCAAAGAAGCGATTGAAAACGGCGCGGAAGCGATTTTGACAGGCACGGCGGCGGTGATTTCGCCTGTAACTTCATTCGTGATTGAAGGCAAAGAAGTGGTGGTGCAAAGCCAAGAGCGCGGCAACGCGATTCGCAAAGCGATTACCGACATTCAATTTGGTTTGTCAGCCGACAAATACAACTGGTTGGTACGCGTATAAAACAGCCAACAGCCGTTAGCCAAACGGCTGTTTTGTTTTGAAAACCAGAAACTGCAGACGGCATAGTCTGTTTTTTCCCGAGGTTTCCCCAAAAAACAAAATAAAGAACAGCGATATGTACACATCAAAACTCCCCTTTTTCGGCGTGGTGCGCGTCAGCGGCGATGAACGCGCGGCATTTTTGCACGGACAATTGTCCAACCACATTGAAAACATCGCCCCAAACCAAGCGGGCTACGCCACTTACAACACGCCCAAAGGTCGCGTGATTGCGAATGTCATCGTGTTAAACCGCGGCGATGATTTATTGTTGCTGATGGCAAACGATTTGTTGGAAAAAGTGGTCAAACGTTTGCGCATGTTTGTGTTGCGCGCCAAAGTGGTGTTTGAAGTTTTACCCGATTACGCGGTGGCTGGAGAGTTGGCTCAAAACCTTGTGCCCCACATCGCCAGCGAACCTGTTCACACATTCCCAGCCCACGCCGCAGACGGCATCTGGCGTATCGACTTGCCACACGGCGGCGTGTTGTTGGTCGGCGAAGCCAACGCCTTGCCTGCTTACGATGCAAACAGCGAACGTGCGTGGCAAGCCCACGAAATTCGCAGCGGCTATCCATGGATTAGCGAAGCGAGCAGCGAAGTCGCGGTCGCGCAAATGATTAACCAACACATCATCGGCGGCGTGCATTTCAAAAAAGGTTGCTATCCAGGTCAAGAAATCATCGCCCGCGCCCAGTATCGCGGACAAGTCAAACGCGGTTTGGCGATTTTGGCAAGCGACATTGTGCCGTCTGCAGGCGCAGAAATCTTGCAAGACGGCGCGGAAGCAGGCGCGATTTTGAACAGCGTGGCAACAGAAAACGGCGCATTGAGTTTGGCGGTCATCAAACACGGCGCAGCAAATGGCGAATTGAGCGACGCAAACGGCACTCGTTTTACGCTGCTTCAAACCCTATTCCCAAGCGACAACGAAGCCTAAATCCGATATTTCCAACTGCGATGCCGTCTGCAAAACCTGCATACGGCATTTTTATTTACGTTCAATCAACACTATTCAAAACTCAATCAAACAAATCAAACCGAAGCGTCAAAACAAAAAACCGCCTGAAATGATTCAAGCGGTTTTGGGTACCACATTCGGTATTATTTAATGCGCATATCGCCCGTTTCCACAAAACGTTGATGCCAAGACAAGGCTTCGCTCAACAAGTGCGGTGTTTGCAAACCGCCCGCTTTTTCGGCGCGGTCAAAGTAATCGCGCAACATATCGCGATAATCTGGGTGGGCACAGTTTTCGATAATCAATTTCGCGCGCTGACGCGGTGCTTTGCCGCGCAAATCGGCAAAACCTTGCTCGGTAACGATGAACATCACATCGTGTTCGGTGTGGTCGTGATGCGAAACCATAGGCACGATGCACGAAATCGCACCGTCTTTAGCAACCGATGGACTCACGAAGAATGAGAAGAATGAGTTACGGGTAAAGTCGCCTGAGCCACCAATGCCATTCATCATTTTCGTACCCATCACATGTGTCGAATTCACATTGCCGTAAATGTCGGCTTCAATCATCGCGTTCATGCCGATGATGCCCAAGCGGCGAATCAATTCAGGATTGTTGGTGATTTCTTGCGGACGCAATACGATTTTGTCACGCAAGAATTCGATGTTGTCGTTAAAACGTTGCAAAGCATCAGGGCTAAACGACAAGGCGGTTGCCGATGCCGATTTCATTTTGCCTGCGATAATCAAGTCCAACATACCGTCTTGCAACACTTCGGTGTAGCCTGTCAAATCTTCAAATGGCGCATCCAACAAGCCAGCCAACACGGCGTTCGCCACATTGCCCACGCCCGATTGCAAAGGCAATAAGTTTTTCGGCAAACGTCCTGCTTTCACTTCGTGATTGAAGAAATCGATGATTTGCGCAGCGATGCGTTTTGAGTTGTCGTCTGGGTCAGCAAATTTGCTGTTGCGGTCGCCCGAATCGGTCAAAACAACGGCAACCACTTTATCCAAATCGCATTCCAAATATGGCGTACCGATGCGGTCAAACGGGCCAACCAAAGGAATCGGTTTGCGGAACGGTGGCACGCCCACATCAAAATAAATGTCGTGCATGCCTTCTAATTTGGCGTTTTGTGCCACGTTCACTTCAATGATGATTTTTTTAGCGGCTTTCAAAATTTCGTTGTTGGTACCGATGCCCATAGACGGAATGATTTTGCCGTCTGCAGTGATGCCTGTGGCTTCGATTACCGCAGCGTGCATTTCGCCGTAGAAACCTTGGCGGATTTGCTGTTCGCAGTGCGACAAATGCATGTCTTGGTAAGCAGTATGACCTGCGTTGATATTGTTGCGCAAAGTTGGGTCAGACTGGAAAGGCGTACGGAACGTAATACAGTTTGCCGCTGCCAACACGCCATCACAATCAGGGGCGGTTGATGCGCCTGTCAAAACGCCGATGCCGAAGCTCTCGCCGCGTGCGTGTGCGGCTTTAGCACGTTCGGCAATCGCGGTTGGAACGGCTTTCGGATAACCTGCGCCTGTAAAGCCGCTGATGCCGACAGTCATGCCGTCTTGAATGAATTCTGCCGCTTGCTCGGCGGTCATGATTTTGCTACGCAAACCTGCGTGTTGAACGCGTTCTGCTGCTGTTTGTGTCATAAGATTCTCCTCTTTGGGCTGGGAAAAAGTTCACGTTTTACTGGATTACATTGCATCATGTAATTCAAAGTAACTGAGTTTTGGCAATATATAGTAAAGGTTTGTTTGTGTAAAGACGACTTTAACTGTCGCTATCTCTTCGTTTGCTTATTTTTGCAGACGGCATCTCACCGTTTGGGCGATTTTAGCGGTATAATCGCCGAGTTTTTTGACTCTATTTTCAGGAATAAACAAAATGAAAAAAGGTTTGCAATTATCGGTTTTAGCTTTGGCAGCTGCTTTGAGTTTAGCGGCGTGTAAACAAGAAACCGCCAGCGCACCAGCGGCTTCTGCTGCTTCAACAAATAAAGACGCAGCGGCTTTGGGTACGCCTGCACAACAAGCAAGCTACGCTATGGGTGCGGACATCGGTCGCAATCTCAAACAAATGAAAGATTTAGGTGCAGAAATCGATTTGAACTTGTTCAAAGAAGCCTTGGAAAACGCGGCAAACGGCAAAGAGTTGAAATTGACCGAACAGCAAGCTCAAGAAATTCAAATGACGTTTATGCAAGATTTGCAAACTAAAGCAGCGGCAAAAGAACAGGCCGACAGCAAAGCCAACGCCGAAAAAGGCAAAACGTTCTTGGCTGAAAACGCGAAAAAAGCAGGCGTAAAAACCACGGCTTCTGGCTTGCAATACCAAGTGAAAAAAGAAGGTACGGGCAAACAGCCTAAAGCAACAGATGTTGTGAGCGTAACTTATGCAGGTCGATTGATTGACGGCACGGAATTTGACAGCAGCAAAGGCGAAACCGTTTCTTTCCCATTGAATCAAGTGATTAAAGGTTGGACTGAAGGTTTGCAATTGATGAAAGAAGGCGGCGAATACACCTTCTTTATCCCAGCCGAGTTGGCTTATGGCGACCAAGGCAATCCACGCATTCCTGCTGGTTCAACTTTGATTTTTGATGTGAAATTAGTTAAAGTTGGACAATAATTTTTAACTGATTCAACACTAACACGAGCCGTCTGCACCACTGCAGACGGCATCTTTCATCATAAAAAACACGCAAAACATGAGCCATACCATTACTTTAACGCCCGACGACAGCACTTTTGAGGTGCAAGCTGGCGAAACGATTTTACAAGCCGCCACCCGCAACGGCTTAAACTTGCCACACTCATGCCAAAGCGGCATTTGTGGGCAGTGCAAAGCCAAAGTGTTGTCGGGTTCAGTTACCCAAAGTGAATATTCCAAACAAGCCCTGTCGGACGAAGAAGCTGCAGACGGCAATGTGTTATTGTGTTGTAGCCACAGCGAAAGCGACGTTACTTTAAGCATTCCAAACTACAGCGGCGCGAATATGCCACAAGTGCGCACCCTCCCCGCGCGCGTTTCCAGCGTTGAATACATCGCCAACACCGCCATCGTCAATCTCGCCTTGCCCAAAGCACCGCCGTTTGACTTTTTGGCGGGTCAATACATCGATATTTTGCTCAAAAACGGCACGCGCAGCTATTCGCTTGCCAGCCAACCGAGTGAGCGTGGCGAAATTCAGCTGCACATTCGCAAACGCGATAATGGCTTGTTTTCCAATATGTTATTTGCGGAAGAACCGATTATCAAAGAAAAAACCATCATGCGCATTCGCGGCCCGCTTGGCACGTTCACCCTCAAAGAAAACGACGATGCGCCGATGATTTTGTTGGCAACAGGCACAGGTTTCGCCCCGATTTACAGCATTTTGCAACAACTCAAAGAAAGCGGTTCAACCCGTGCCGTCCATTTATACTGGGGCGCGCGCTACGACGAAGATTTGTATTACAAAAAAGAAGCCGCTGCCTTGTGCGCCGAATTACCCAACGCCAAATTCACGCCCGTTTTGTCTTGTCCACACGATTACTGGCAAGGCAAAAGCGGCTATGTCCAAGATTTGGCTTTGCAAGACTACCCCGACTTGTCGCAACACCAAGTCTACGCCTGCGGCTCGGCTGGCATGATTTTTGCCGCACGCGATTTGTTCTGTCAAAAAGCAGGTTTGCGCAGCGAACAATTCTTCTCCGACACCTTCACGGCAGCACACTAAATTACAAAAAATCAAGGCGATGTACACACACCGCCTTTTTTCTTGCATTCATTTCATCAATTTTTTGCCAAACGTTTTCATCGTTTCAAACAGCGTTCACACTCACACAAACCGCCCAATACCGACACGCCCTGCTCGTAACGCACAGCTCTGCGCTTTTATTGACTTGAATCAAAAACAAAATTTAACGTTTCTTTATAATAGCCAACACCAAATAAGGACAACAACCTCTAAAAGGAACATCAAAATGGCTGTTTTTCAAGAGTTATTCAAATCCACAGTGGGCATCTTATCGTTCATCACCATCGCCATGGTGATTGTTATCGCAGTATTTTTATTCTTTTGGGTGAAAAAACAAGCCGAAAAGAAATAAGTTTTTCCTCTTGATGTGTGTGTGTTTGGGTGTGGCGCGTTGCCACGCCCCTTTTTTTATTTCGCTTTATTTAATTTTGATTTTATTCAATAATCTTTTTTATTGAATTTTCAATTAGTTAACTAAACAACAAAAAACGACGGCACGCCTTCCTCGTTGCGTGCCGTCTGCAATTTTGCTGCCAACTGTTTACGCAAACAAGTTACTGAACCACAAATAAATGCTGTCCCAAGTTCGGCGCAGCCAGCCAGCTTCTTGCACGCCGCGCAAGGCAACCACATTTTTTTCCAGCAAAACCTGTTGATTTTTCATCAATTTCAGCTTACCCAACACTTGCCCAGCTTGAATCGGTGCGGACACATTTTGTTCGGTTTCCAACACAGGTTTCACTTGCGCCAGCTCGCCGTGTGGCACGGTCAAATACACTTCTTCTTCCACGCCCACGCCCACTTCTTTGCTCTGCCCCGCGTAAACTTTCACGCGCGACAGAATTTCTTTAGCTTGATAGGCGGCGATGGTGTCAAAACCTTGCAACGCCCAGTTCAATAAACGGCTGTTTTCGCCCGTTTGTTGTTCGGCAGTTTCTGCTGATAAAACAATACTTAAGACTTTGCGACCGTTGCGATGGCTGGTGCTGATTAAGTGAAAACCGTCTAACGTGTGGCTTGCCATCATGCCATCAACCGATGTGTCGCGAAACAGCAATAAATTGCCACTCGCTTGTTCAATATTATGATATTTAAAGGTTTTCTCTGAAAACACTTCCATTTGTTTGGGATATTGTCGCCACATCGCCGCCACCAACAGCGCCATGTCTTGCGCACTGCTGATTTGTCCTTCAACAGGCTTGCCTGTGGCGTTCACAAACTGCGTTTGCTTCATGCCCAAACGCTTTGCTGCGGCGTTCATTTGTGCCACAAACGCGCTTTCACTGCCTGCCACGCCTTCAGCTAAAGCGATGGTCGCGTCGTTCGCCGATTGCACCACCATGCCGCGCAACAAATCCTGCACACTCACTGCCTTGCCCACTTGCAAAAACATCCGCGCGCCTTCCGCGCTCCACGCATTTTTAGACGGCGTTAGCGTTTGTTCCGCTTTCAATTTGCCGTCTGCAATCGCCTGAAACACCAAATACGCGCTCATCAATTTCACTAAAGAGCCTGGTTCAACCGTTTTATTCGCTTCTTTTTGCAATAAAATTTGTCCGCTTTGCAAATCTTGCAAAAAATAAATCGGCGCTTGAATTTCGGGTTGTGCCAAAGTTTCTCCGCTGGCGTTTGCCGTCTGCGGATTATCGTTTGCCGCTGTTTTTTGCACATCACTGGCTTGGCTCGCTTGTGCCGCGCTTGCCGCTTGCGGATTTGCCACCGCACTCGCGTTCAACAACAAGGCGCACGCGCACGCCGCCCACATTCGTTTTTGCCAACTGTTCATCGTTTTCATCTTGTTCACTGTTTCGTTTCCAGCGCATTTGTTCGCGCTTGGATTTGCGTTTTTCCGCCCACGCCCAAAGCGCAGACGGCATCGTTTTCAAAAATCAGCAAACCGCAACACAATTTCGGTTTGCCTTCATCAAATCTGCAGGATTTTACCCGAAAAAGCCTGTTTTTCTAACATTTTTCTTGCCTTTCAACGCGCTCGGCGGTATGGTTTTACTTTTTTTTGCAGACCAAAACACAAGTTAAAATGAATACGCCAGCACAAACCCACGCGCATTATCTCACGCGCATTCTCACTTCTGCCGTTTACGATGTGGCGCAAGAAACGCCGCTAGACCCAGCGCGCAATTTGTCGCGCCGTTTACGCAACCAAATTTTGCTCAAACGCGAAGATTTACAACCTGTTTTTTCTTTCAAAATTCGCGGTGCATACAACAAAATGGCGGCTTTGAGTGCCGAAGAACGCGCTAAAGGCGTGATTACCGCCAGCGCAGGCAATCACGCACAAGGCGTGGCTTTGTCGGCACAAAAATTGGGTTGCGAGGCGGTGATTGTGATGCCGCAAACCACGCCGCAAATTAAGGTGGACGCGGTGAAAGCGCGTGGCGGAAAAGTGGTTTTGGCTGGCACGTCTTACAACGATGCCTACGACCACGCGATGCAGTTGGCGGCGCAAAACGAGATGAGCTACATCGCGCCGTTTGACGATGAATATGTGATTGCGGGGCAAGGCACGATTGGCATGGAAATCATTCGCCAACACCCAAAAAAAATCGATGCGGTGTTTGTGCCGATTGGCGGTGGCGGTTTGGCGGCGGGTATTGCCGCTTTCATCAAAAATGTGCGCCCAGACATCAAAGTCATCGGCGTGGAAACCTTTGACGCGTGCGCGATGAAACAGTCCATCGAACAAGACGAACGCGTGGCGTTGAAAGATGTGGGTTTGTTTGCAGACGGCACGGCAGTCAAACTCGTGGGCGAAGAAACTTTTGCCATTTGCCGCGATTTGTTGGACGAAATCATTTTAGTGGACACCGATGCCGTCTGCGGTGCGCTCAAAGACATTTTTGACGACACACGCAGCATCACCGAGCCATCGGGTGCCTTGGCTTTGGCGGGTTTGAAAGCCTACATCGCACGCGAACAGTGCGAAAACCAAACCTTAATCGCGATTAACAGCGGCGCGAACATGAATTTCCATCGCCTGCGCCACGTTTCCGAACGCAGCGAATTGAGCGAAGGCAACGAAGGCATTTTCGCGGTGAGCATTCCTGAACAAGCTGGCAGTTTTCGCAAGTTTTGCAATGTCTTGGGCGAGCGCAACATCACCGAATTCAACTATCGATACGGCGATGACCAAGTCGCACACATTTTCGTGGGCATTCAAAGTGCAGGCGCAAAAGACCGTGCCACCATCAGCGCCGAACTCACCGCCGCAGGTTTGCCCAACAACGATTTAACCGACAACGAAATCGCCAAAATCCACATTCGTTATATGGTGGGTGGACGCACCGACAAAGTGGCGAACGAGCGTTTGATTAACTTTGAGTTCCCCGAACGCCCTGGCGCGTTGAGCCGTTTCTTAAACACCATGCACGGCGACTGGAACGTTACCCTCTTCCATTATCGCAATCACGGCGCGGATTACGGGCGCGTGCTGGTTGGTGTGGACGTGCCACCACAAGACAACGAAGCCTTCAATCAATTTTTGGAACAGCTGGGCTACAACAATTATCAAGACGAAACCGATAATGTCGCCTACCGTCTGTTTTTGGCGTAAACACTTTTCGGATTTTACCCACGCAAAAATGCCGTCTGCGGCCGAAAGCAATCCTATAGCGAAGCTATAGTGATAGCCCTAAACCGCAGACGGCATCTTCATTCAAAACGCTTATTCGTGGTGTTTTTTCCAGTGCAAATCTTGTGCCACCAAACGCGCAGGCGTGTTGTTTGCGCCATATTGGTCGTAGCCATTAATGCGTTGCATCACCTCAAAGAAAAAACGGTCTTCGATAATCGGCGAGTAAACTTGCAAGAATGAACCGCCCTTGCCGTCTTCATCGTAAAGCAAATGATGTTCACGCAATCGGTGAATGAAGGCATCGTCCAAACCGAAACGCGCTTGCAAATCGTCGTAGTAGTTTTGCGGAATGTCGAGCAATTCCGCACCGTTGCCACGCAAAAACGCCACCGCCGCGAAAATGTCTTCAGTGTCAAACGCGATGTGTTGCAAACCCGCGCCTTTGTAGGTTGCCATGGTACGCGACAAAATCGTGTTTTGGTTTTCCGAAATATTCAGCGGCAAACGCACGCTGCCGTTTTTGCTGCGCAACACGCGGCTTTTCATCAAGCCATACGGGTCGGCAACTGTCATTTCCGACTCAATCGCGAAACCGAAAATCGAAGTGAAATGCAAAGTCCAGCTGTCCATTGCGTCTGGCGTTAAGCCGTATGCGCTGTGGTCTATGCTGCCCAAGTGGGCATGACCTTGAAACTTGGTCAAATGAAAATCGTCGGCAAACACGTCGCTGTCTACAAAATATTGCAAACCGCCATTTGGCGAACGAACCGCGTGAATATGGCGTTCATTCGGGCCGACTTTGCCTTCGTAAAAAGTTGTGCCAAAACTCACGGCGCGTTCGTATTGTTGCTCGGCATTGCTCACGCGATAAGCGGCGGCGCAAACCGATGTGCCGTGCGCGGCAAAAAACGCATCGGCAAGCGAATCGGGTTCGGCGTTCAAAATCAAATTGATGTTGCCTTGATTGTATAAAGCCACGTTTTTGCTTTTGTGTATGCCCGTTTTTTGGAAACCGAAGCGGTTCAAAATATGCCCCAAACGCTGCGCTGCCGCGCCGTCTACCGCAAATTCCAAAAATTCCGTACCTAAAAATTCGCTCGCTGGCACGGTGTGAAACAAGTTAGCAGGCACATTTAACGCATCTGGCTCGGCTGATGCCGTCTGCAACTGGCGCGCCACTTGTTCTTCCAAGAAATACAAAGAACGACGTGCGTCAGAAGCGGTTGCCACCGCTGGCGCGGCGCGGAATCGGTCGTTAAACACTTCCAAAGAAATCGGGCCGGTGTAGCCGTTGGCAATCATCGGCGTTAAAAACGCGGCAACGTCAAAATCGCCTTGCCCAGGGAAGTTGCGGTAATGGCGACTCCATTCCAACACGTCCATTTTCATCAAAGGCGCGTCAGCCAGTTGAATAAACACGATTTTTTCCGCTGGAATTTCCGCCAAACGGCTTAAATCATCATTGATGGATAAGGTGTGGAAACTGTCTAAAATGATGCCCAAATTTGGGTGATTGACTTGTTTCACCAAATCCCATGCGTGGCGATAAGACGAAACGTGATGCCCCCAAGCCAAGGCTTCGTAACCGACTTGCATACCGTGTTTGGCGGCGCATTCCGCCAAACGGTGCAAATCGTCGGCGATTAAAGCGTCGTCGGTGCTGCTTTGTGCCGACACATTGCTGCACACCAGCAGGCGATTTGTGCCTAACTCCGCCATCAATTCAAATTTGCGTTCGGCGCGTGAGAGTTGGTGTGCCAACTTATCGCGTGCGCCGCCTTCAAAATCGCGAAACGGCTGGAACAACATGATTTCCAAGCCCAAATCTTCACACATTTGGCGAATATCGCGCGGCGAGCCATTGAAATACAGCAAATCGTTTTCAAAAATTTCCACGCCTTCAAACCCAACCGCGGCAATCGCTTTGAGTTTTTCGGGTAAAGTTCCGCTGATGGAAACCGTTGCAATTCCGTGCTTCATTTGTTTTCTCCCCAACTGGGTGCATCATCATAAAACAACAGAATACCGCTCCAAACGGTATTCTGTTCATCAAAAATTCAGGGCGATTTTAACGCATTTCATCGGCTTTATCACGATTGCCGTTTAGCCGATTTTTACCTATTTAATCACAGCCTTCGTGCAAAAATGCCGTCTGCAGTTTGGGCTTAAACCCGTTTGCAGACGGCATCATATTATGACGCTTTTTGGGCGTTGCGATACAAGAAGTATTTGATGCTCAATGCAATTGCAATCACAATCGCTGGTACAGTCAAAGCCATGGCAACAGTTGAGAAGCCCCAACCTGCGTTCAACATCCACGCGCCTGCGAATGCCGAAATAAACGCGCCTGTGCGACCGATGCCGTGCATCCAGCTGTTGCCCGTGGCGCGTGCGCTCAATGGGAAGAAGTTGCTTGACAAGGCGTTCATGCCCGTGCCGCCGCCGTTAAACGCTGCGCCGATATAGAACGCGGTCAAACACAAGAGCAAATATTGTGCGCCCAAACCGCTCATCACCACCAACACCACCGCGCCGCTCAAATACGACAATGCCAACACGCGATGCGGTTCAAATCTATCCATAAACCAACCGAGCATCACCGAACCCAAAGGGCCGCCCAACTGGAACATTGCCGAAATAATCGATGCTTGTGCTGCGGTCATGCCCGATTCTTTAATCATCGTTGGCATCCAGCTGCCGAGCAAGTACACCAAGAACAAGTGGCTGAAATAGATAATCCACAACAATAATGTGCCGCCGCGATAGTGCGTGTTCAAAATCGTTTTAATTGAGTTTTCGCCGTTTTGTACTGTAGTTGCAGACGGCACAAAGAACGTGCTGTTTTCGTTGGTGCTACCAGGGGCGCAGGCTTCCACGATTTTGCGGATTTGGGCGCGGTCGCCGCCTTTGTGCACCATAAACGCCAAAGATTCAGGCAATTTGAAAATCATAATCGCGCACAACACAATCGGTGCAACGCCACCAAACACAAACACGCTTTCCCAGCCCCAAATCGGAATCATCCACGCCGCCAAGAAACCGCCTCCAGCCGCGCCCACAGTAAAGCCTGCGAACACGATGGTAACAAGCAAAGCACTGCGACGTTCAGGCGAATATTCTTTCGCCAAAGTCGCCACCATCGGCATGATGCCTCCCATCGCAAAACCCGCGATGAAACGGAAAATAATCATTTGGGTTACGCTGGTTGCGTATGCCACCAACAGCGTGAACAAACCAAAAATAAACACGCTCACAATCAATACTTTGCGTCTGCCGAAGCGGTCGCCAAACGGGCCAGCGGTCAATGCACCAAAAGTCAAACCAGCCAGCGCGGCACTCAAAACAGGTGCCAAATCGCTGTTGGTCAAATTCCATGCTTCTTTTAAAGTTGGGCCGACAAAACCCATAATCACGACATCAAAGCCGTCCATCACCACAATCAAAAAACAGAGAAAAATCACCAGTTTTTGATACAGGCTCACGTCGCGACCGTCTAGCAGTTCGCGCACATTGATTTCATTTTGCTGCGACATTTAAGCTCTCCTTTATGAGCGTCTTTTTCTAAAAAATCTGTTTATCGTCTTTCATGTTTCAATCCATTTTGACGATATGCTGATGCCGTCTGCACCTCAAAACGCAGACGGCAAAACATCAATATTCAATGCGTGCCACCGCGCGCAAATGTTCGGCTGTGGTCGTTGGCAAACCAAAATATTCCAAATAAACAGGAATTTGCTCAAACAACATATCCGTGCCGACTTGCACTTGGCAACCGCGCGCTTGTGCCGCCGCCAAAAATGCCGTGGTTTCGTCTTTCAACACCACTTCGCCCACAAAGGCAGTCGGCTCAATGCGCGACACATCCATCGGCATTGGGTCGCCCTCTTTCATACCCAAAGGCGTGGCATTCACCACCAAATCAAAACCTGCTGGGTCGTTGCTGCCCGTTTGCACTTCAATTTGCGGATAATGTTGCTTGATGCGTCCAGCCAAAGCGTCCGCCGCCGCTGCGTTCACGTCAAACAAAGCCAAATGCGCCACGCCAGCCGCCGCCAAAGAAGCGGCAATCGCCGAACCCACGCCGCCGCTGCCCACCACCAAAGCACTTTTGCCTTCGGGCGCAAAACCTTTGCGGCGCACACCACGCACAAAGCCTTCACCGTCAAACATATCGCCTTCCAGCTTGCCGTCTGCACCGCGACGCACCGCGTTCGCCGAACCCGCGATTTGGGCGGTTGGGGTTAAACGGTCCACCAAACCGATGGTCGTTACTTTGTGTGGCATGGTAATCAGCGCGCCGATGACGTTATCATTCGTGAACACACTCTTTAAAAAGTCTGGATAAACAGGTGCTTGTGATGAAAACGGCACAACCAAAGCATTGATGCCTGCTTCTTCAAAATAAGGGTTGTAAATCATCGGCGACTTAAATGTGTGGGTCGGAAAACCGATGTGGGGAATAATTTGGGTTAAACCATTGATTTTCATAACTGCTCCTCTATCAAATTTAATCAAAAATCAATCTAAAATCGCGTTGCGTGCCGTCTGCAGACGGCATCGCTTTGTTTGAAACTTGGGTACGCCCAAATTTGTTAATGTCAATCGTGTTTGCCGTCCCACACGCTCGCAGGAATCAGCACTTCGCCACGCATCAAATTGCGCGCGGTGCGAATCAAAGCCGCACCAACGACTTTGCCAGCGTCGTCGGTTTGCAATGCCACGCTGAACTCGCCGCTTGGGTGTTCCACCGACAAAGCGTTCAAATCGTTCACTTGCGCCAAACCGTCTGCCACGCTGTTTTTCAGCACGCAAGCAGTCGCCACCGTTACCGCCGCCAACACGCCCACCGCGTCATGACAAACGTGTGGAATGAAACAACGCGTATGCACCGCGCCGCCGTCTTGTGGGCGATTGAGCAAACACATTTTCGGGTAGTTTTTTTCTTTAACGTCGCCCAAACCCATTTTTTGTGCCGCCTGCAGTCGCAATTCTTCCAAAATCGCTTTCAGTTCGCTGTCGGCGTTCAAATCGGCAACGCTTTCGTAAGCGGTTCGGTTCACGTCGCTGGCACGCAGCAGCACCATCGGCATGCCGTTGTCGATGCAGGTAACCTGCAATTTGCCGCCCAAAGTACTCAATTCAAATTCATCGCTGATGTTGCCCGTTGGTAACAAACTGCCTGCCACCGAGCCTTCGGTATCCAAAAAGCGAATTTGCACCGCCGCCGCCGTGTTTGGCACGCCGTCAATGCGCGCATCGCCGTCGTAGTTAATCTGCCCATTAGGCGTTTGCACCGTAATATCGCTCAACACGCCCGTATTTTTGGTCAAAACGCGCAAAGTGGTCGTTTCGCCTTGCGCCTGCACCATGCCTTTTTCCAAGGCAAACGGCACAACCGCCGCCAACATATTGCCGCAATTCGGTTTGGTGTCCACCACATCGTTGCTCGGTTGCAACTGGGCAAACAAAAATTCCAAATCCACGCCCTCTTGCTCGCTCACGCTCACAATACCAACTTTGCTCGTTAAAGGATGCGCACCGCCCACACCATTGATTTGACGCGGGTCGGGCGAACCCATCGCCGCCAACAACACGCGATTGCGCGTCGCTTCATCGCGTGGCAAATCGCTTGCCGCCACCATCAAACCTTTAGAGCTACCGCCACGCATCAACATGGCTGGGATTGCCGTCTGCAGTGCCATTTTTGTTCACCTCTTAATGATTTCCAAACAATTGCTTGAAATTTTTAACCATTCATTACATTGCATTATTGATGTTCATTTTCGCTTTTAAAAGCAAATAACAAAACTAGCAGTTATAACAAAAACAGTTGTACTCATTGCCATTTCATCATTACAATCACATTCCACTCTTTTTCTAAATAAGAGAAACATCATGGACTTAAAACAGCTCAAATACTTTTTTCACGTTGCCCAACAAGGCAGCTACACACGAGCCGCCGATTTGCTGGGCGTGGCGCAACCTGTCTTGAGTCGCCAAATTCGTTTGCTGGAAACCGAATTGCGCCACAATCTTTTGAACCGCCACGGACGCGGCGTGTCGCTCACTGAATCGGGGCAAATTTTGCTCGAACATTGCCGCGTGATTTTGCAACAATTAGACGCAGCCAAAGAAGATTTACACGCCCACAGCGGCAAGCTGGGCGGTCATGTCGTGTTGGGTTTGCCGCCAACCATAGGCAAATTATTGTCGGTTAAACTGATTAAAGCCTTTCGCCAAAACATGCCCGAAGCGCGGTTGCGCATCACTGAAGGCTTAACCAGCACGCTGCAAGACAATCTTTTACACGGCAAAATTGACATGGCTTTGTTGCACAATCCCACGCATTTTGCCGAAATCGACACCCATCTTTTGCACGAAGAAGAATTGTGTTTAATGGCAGCCAAAAACGATGAACGTTTTGCCAAACAAAACCGCGTCGATGCCGCCACGCTTGCCAGCTTGCCGCTGATTTTGCCGTCTGTTCCCAACACCTTCCGCTTGCTGATTGAGCAAGAAATGGCGCGACACAATCTCAAAGCCAACGTGATTTTAGAAATGGACAGCGTGGAAACCATGTTGCAACTGGTTGGCGAAGGCATGGGCTACAGCATTTTGTCCACCTATGCCACCGAACTCAATCGTCATGACAATGTCAAAATCATTCCGATTGAATTTCCGCGTTTCACCAGCCGCCTGTATTTGGCAACCGCCAACAAACACGTTCTCACCCGCACCCAACGCGAATTAAGCAAACTGTTGCGACAATTGTGTGAAGAAGTGATACAGAAAAACTGATGCTGTGATGAAAAAATATCGCGATGCCGTCTGCAGTTTGAGGTAACTTGCCCCTGTAGCTTCGCTACGGGACTCCCTTCGGTCGCAGACGGCACAATTTTCGGCTGCTGGATTTGAGTTGGCTGATTTTTAAGTTGCCTGTGTAAAACGTTTGAAACTGTTTGATTTAAGCGATTTGAGTAATTTGATTTTCATAATTTGATTGAGCAGAACTCATCAAAAAACACATCAAAAAATGCCGTCTGCAGTATTTTCAAACTGCAGACGGCATCGTTTCATTCAAACCACATCAAACTTCACAAACAAACCAAATCAGCCGATTAAACCAACTTGCCATGACATTGTTTGTATTTCAAACCGCTGCCACACGGACACGCGTCGTTGCGGTGAATCATGATGCCACGCGCTTCCAAGGCTTCCACGCTGTAATCCTCATCGCCATTTGGATTGAAGGCTTCTTCGGTTAAGCTGTGTTTGTTTTCGGTCATCACGGTTTCCATATCAGGCGCATCAGCTTGATATTCGTGCATTTCAGGCAGATTCGGTGCGGTTTCTTCCGCAATCGGTTCGTAAGGCTGAATTTGCACCGAAATCAATAAAGCGGCAACTTGGTGTTTGATGCTGTTCCACAAACTTTGGAACATTTCAAACGCTTCACGCTTATATTCTTGTTTCGGATTTTTTTGGGCATAACCGCGTAAGTGAATGCCTTGACGCAAGTGGTCCATCGCCGCCAAGTGTTCACGCCATTGCGTGTCAATCACTTGCAACAAGACATTGCGTTCGAAGCCTTTCATTTCCATATTGCCAACCAACTCGGCTTTGGCTGCGTATTCTTGTTCCACTTGTTCCAGCAAGCGTTGTTTCACGTCTTCATTATCCAGCGTGTTGTCGGCTTTGAGCCAGCCAACAATATCGGCTTGCAGGCGGAATTCGTTTGCCAACTGCGCTTGCATCGCAGGCAAATCCCACTGCTCTTCCATGCTGTCAGGCGGCATGTATGCGTCCACCAAATCGGAAATCACATCTTCGCGTATGCCTTTTGCCAAAGTGGAAATGTCGGCAGCACTCAACACATCGTTGCGCTGATGATAAATCACTTTGCGCTGGTCGTTTGCCACATCGTCGTATTCCAACACTTGCTTACGCATATCGAAGTTGCGCCCTTCCACTTTGCGTTGCGCCCCTTCAATTTGACGGGTCAGCATGCCTGCTTCAATCGCCACGCCGCGTTCAGGCGCAAGACGATTCAAAATCGCCGCCGCACGGTCTAAGGCAAACAAACGCAATAATGGGTCTTCAAACGACAAATAAAAACGGCTAGAACCAGGGTCGCCTTGACGACCTGAACGACCACGCAACTGATTGTCAATGCGGCGGCTTTCGTGGCGTTCTGTGCCGATGATGTGCAAACCGCCAGCGGCAACCACTTGGTCATGCTCGGCTTGCCAACCTTCTTCCAAAGCCTGAATTTGCGCTTGTTTTTGCTCGTCGCTCAAACTTTCGTCTGCCAAAATCGCCGCGCTTTGGTGTTTGACGTTACCACCCAACACGATGTCCGTACCGCGACCCGCCATATTCGTTGCCACCGTAACCGCGCCCACTTTACCAGCTTGTGCCACAATCAACGCTTCGCGTTGGTGTTCTTTCGCGTTCAAGACATTGTGCGGAATGCCAGCTTGTTGCAACAAATGCGACACCAACTCCGAGTTTTCAATGCTGGTTGTGCCAACCAAAACAGGTTGCCCTTTTTCGTGGCAAGCCTGAATATCTTTAACCACCGCTTCAAATTTTTCTTCGGCAGAACGGAAAATTTGGTCGTTAAAATCTTTACGCAAAATCGGGCGGTTAGTTGGAATAATCACGGTTTCCAAGCCATAAATGCTTTGAAACTCAAAGGCTTCCGTGTCAGCCGTACCTGTCATGCCCGCCAGTTTTTCATACAAGCGGAAATAGTTTTGGAAGGTAATCGATGCCAAAGTTTGGTTTTCTTTTTTGATTTCCACGCCTTCTTTGGCTTCCACCGCCTGATGCAAACCATCAGACCAACGGCGACCCGCCATCAAGCGACCTGTGAACTCGTCCACAATCACAATTTCATTGTCTTGAATCACATAATGCTGGTCTTTGTGGAACAAAGTATGGGCGCGCAAAGCCGCCATTAAGTGATGCATCAAAGAAATATTGCTGGGCGAATACAGAGAATCGCCCTCGCGCAACAAGCCCATTTGTGCCAACACTTCTTCAGCTTTTTCGTGTCCCGCTTCGCTCAAAATCACGCTGTGGGCTTTTTCGTCCACCCAATAATCGCCGTCTGCATCTTCTTTTTCTTGACGCGTTAAGTGTGGCGGCACTTGGTTCATGATTTGATAAAGTTGAACATTATCATCGGCTTGCCCTGAAATAATCAAAGGCGTACGCGCTTCGTCAATCAAAATCGAATCGACTTCATCCACCACTGCAAAATTCAATTCGCGCTGCACTTTGTCATACTGGTCTGTAACCATATTGTCGCGCAAATAGTCAAAACCAAATTCGTTGTTTGTGCCGTAAGTAATGTCAGACGCATAGGCATTTTGACGATGAAAAGGCTGCAAATCGCTGATAATCACGCCCACGCTCAAGCCCAAGAAATTGTACAAAGGCTCCATAATCGCAGCATCGCGTTGCGCCAAATAATCGTTGACGGTAACAACATGCACGCCTTTGCCCGACAAAGCGTTTAAATACACAGGCAAAGTACCGACCAAAGTTTTGCCCTCGCCCGTGCGCATTTCGGCGATTTTGCCGTGGTGCAACACCATGCCGCCGATGAGTTGCACATCAAAATGACGCATGCCCAACACGCGGCGCGACGCTTCTCTGCAGACGGCAAACGCTTCTGGTAACAAGCTATCCAAACTCGCACCATCGGCAATTCTTTGTTTAAATTCAGCGGTTTTCGCTTGCAAGTCTTCGTCGCTTAAGGCTTGCATTTGCGTTTCCATGGCATTGATTTGTGCCACGGTTTTGCGGTATTGCTTCAACAGGCGGTCGTTGCGACTGCCGAAAATTTTCTTGGCTAAATTCGTTAGCATAATAATGATTTTCCTACGCGCGGGGCGTTCCAAGGCAAAGCGTGCATTTTAACACAAGCTCGCCAGACACATATAATTAAACCACCGCGATATGAAGTTTAAATAGATTTTTTCAAGT
>JAUNMN010000048.1:4602-7027 GCA_030531795.1 Neisseria sp. | reverse complement strand
GTTTGATTGCTTTCAAAGCCGTCCATTTCCACCAGCAATTGGTTCAATGTTTGTTCGCGTTCGTCATTGCCGCCGCCCAAACCTGCACCGCGTTGGCGACCAACAGCATCAATTTCGTCAATGAAAATAATGCAAGGCGAGTTTTTCTTGGCTTGTTCAAACATATCGCGTACACGACTTGCGCCCACGCCCACAAACATTTCCACAAAATCTGAACCTGAAATGCTGAAAAATGGCACACCTGCTTCGCCTGCAATCGCTTTCGCAAGCAAGGTTTTACCTGTACCTGGTGAGCCTGCTAACAAAATACCGCGTGGCACGCGTCCCCCCAAACTTTGATAGCGATTCGGGGCTTTCAAATAGTCCACAATTTCTTGCACTTCTTCTTTGGCTTCATCGCAACCAGCAACATCAGCAAAAGTTACTTTATTGGTGTCTTTGTCTAACAATTTGGCGCGGCTTTTACCAAATGAAAACGCCCCACCCTTACCGCCGCCAGCTTGCATGCGCATGAAGTAAAACCATGCGGCAATCAGCAACAAAACAGGCAATAAGCTAAACAACAAGCTGCTGAACATGCTTGGTTTTTCTTCTGGCGTTACTTTGGTGCGCACATTTTTGTCTAACAAAGTTTGAATCAATTTGTCGTCTAATGGTGCGTTGGTGTAGAACGTGCTTTTATCGCTACGTTCGCCCTTAATCACATAGCCACCAACCACTGAGCCTTCAATATTCACACTGGCGATTTCGCCTTGATTCACTTGTTGCATAAACTGTGAATATTCAATTTGTTGGCTGTCTTCCTTTTTGTCATTGATGGCGTTAAACGCAGCCATCAAACCCACTGCTAATGCCAACCAAATCAACAGATTTTTTATTGTACCCTTCACGAGTGCAGGCTCCTAAAACAAAATAAAAATGAACAAGAATTGTAACAGACCCAGCGCGGTTCTTACTTTTTATTTTTACCTAATAGATAAATTTCACTGGAACGATTACGCGAAGCTTCAGGCTTACGCGTTTGTACGCTGGCAAACACTTGGCGCATTTCATTCAAATACTCTTGATAACCTGCGCCCTGAAACACTTTCACCAAAAAATTACCGCCCGCTTTCAAATGTTCTCGGGCGAAATCTAAAGCCAGTTCACACAAATAAAAACTTTTCGCTTGGTCTGTTACTGCGTTGCCCGACATATTGGGTGCCATATCGCAAATTACAAGGTCTAAAGGGCGGCCATTAAGCAGATTTTCAAACTCACGCAGCACACTTTCTTCCCGAAAATCGCCTTGAATAAAAGAAACGCCTTCTAAATGCTCCATCGGCAAAATGTCCAGAGCAAACACTTCGCCCTGCTTGCCCACCAGTTTTGCTGCTACTTGCGACCAACTACCTGGGGCTGAACCCAAATCCGCCAATACCGTTCCTGCTTTAATCAGCTTATCTTTCTCATTGATTTCTAAGAGTTTATAGGCAGCACGCGCCCGATAGCCGTCTTTTTGGGCTTGATGAACATAATGGTCATTCACGTGTTCGTGTAACCATGCTTTTGAGGATTTGGAACGCACTGCCATAGTGGGCTTTCTTAATGAAAAAATGGCGTTATTTTACCGTTTTTTTGGCAATTTGCACCGAAATCGCGTAGAATACTGGCTTTATTTTTTGCAGCACCCCATTCAGGGACAAGAAACATGACAGATAAATTAAGCACCAAACAAATTTTGGAACTCAAGGCACGTGCTCATCATTTGCATCCTGTGGTGATGGTTGGACAAAACGGTTTGACCGATGCCGTGATTAAGGAAACCGATGCCGCTTTAACGGCACACGAATTGATTAAAGTACGCGTGTTTGGCGACGAACGCGAAGAACGCGTGGCAATTTGCGGGGCTTTGTGTGAAGCGGTGGATGCGCAGTTGGTGCAACACATCGGTAAATTACTGGTTTTGTATCGTAAGAATTTGGAAGACTAACCGCTTTTGCTGATTATTTTTCCGACAAAATAATGAAGATGCCGTCTGCAGTTTAATGTTGCAGACGGCATTATTTTATTTACCACTTTCGCCAAAATGAATGCGCGGGTCAACCCAAGAATACGACAAATCCGACAATAATTTGGCAAGTAAACCCATTAAGGTAAACACATACAGTGTTCCCATCACCACGGGATAATCGCGTTTTATCACTGCTTCATACGACAACAAACCCAAGCCATCTAACGAAAATAAGGTTTCTATCAATAAACTGCCTGTGAAAAATGCGCCGATAAAAGCAGCTGGAAAACCCGTAATCAGCGGCAACATGGCGTTTCTTAAAACATGACGCGTCAAAATATGGCGTTCACTCAAACCTTTAGCGCGTGCGGTGTAAACGTATTGACGGCGAATTTCTTCCAAAAACACGTTTTTGGTGAGCATGGTCATCAC
>JAUNMN010000048.1:0-4502 GCA_030531795.1 Neisseria sp. | reverse complement strand
GGTATGCAAATCAAATAAGTTAAGAAAAAAGTCCACAAGCCCAAACTCATGGAAACAGGCATTTTTTGTTTGACCAACTCAAACACGCTGGCATGATGAAAAAAGCTGTCACCCAAGTCAAATCGCAAGAAATTCAAAGACATTTCCCAAAATCTTTGCAAAGCAGGTTTGTCAAAACCATATAAAGCATTGAGTTTTGCCATGTCTTCGGCACTGAGTTTTTGCCCCTGCTCCAAACCTGTGTTGCTGACTGCAGCAACTTCGCCAGCAGCGTTCGCGCCCGATAATTGCGCTGCCAGTTGTTCCACTGGACCACCTGGGACGAACTGGATAATGGCAAAAGTGAGTGCCAAGATGCCGAATAAAGTCGGTATCAGCAGCAAGAGACGGCGTAAAGTGTAGGCAAACATGATGAATTACTCTGCAGACGGCATGATGCGCGTTTATTTATCCAGCAATAAAAAGCCGATTAACACGTTTTTAAACAAAAAGCCCATCACGCCCAAACCTAAAACCAAAAACAGCACAAACATACCGAATTTGCCTGCTTGCGATTTTTTGCCCAAATCGTATACGATGAAGCCTAAAAAAATCACCAAAACGCTTAAACAAATTTTCATTGCCCACGAGGCAAATTCTTCTTCACTCATTTTGTATCCAGTTGTTTTATTTGAGATTAACCGATTCTATCAAACACCACCGCCAGCGCGCCTGCGGCAACTAAAGGCCCAACGGGGATGCCGCCAAATACACCCACGCCGATGAGTGTGCCAAGCAATAAACCCGTTACCAACACAGGTTGCGTGCTCATCAAGCCCACGCCGCGCCCGCCCAACCACGCAACAAAAACGCCCATTAAAATGGCGACAAACATTTTCCAGTCTAATAAGGTGCGCATTTCTGGCAACTTGATGCGCCCTGAAACTAAAGGCGCAAACACGCCGATGGTCAGAATGATGATGCCGATTTTCATGCCGTATTTGTCTAGCCAAGGCAAATATTTGGCGAGAAAAGTTTGTTGCACCACCAGCAACACGCCTGCGGCAATGCTGATTGCATGATTGCGGCTGACGATGCCCAAAAAAATCAGGGTCAATAATAAAAGCGTTACCGCGTGGTGTTGCAAAAATGCCAACATATTGATTTTCTGTGTCATGTTTCAATAAAAACGCAGACGGCATAAGCAAGCAGCCGATGCCATCTGCACTGCGTTTTATTCCGCCGCCAAAGCCTGTGCCAAATCGGCGATGAGGTCATCGGCATATTCCAAGCCCACCGAAATGCGGATTAAGCCTTCGGGTATTCCTGCTTCGCGTTTGGCTTCTGGAGACATTTTGCCGTGGGTCGTTGTCCAAGGATGAGTGATGGTAGAACGCACATCGCCCAAATTGGCTGTGCGTGAGAAAATGTTGACAGAATCAATCACTTTCCATGCACCTGCTTGTCCGCCTTGCACTTCAAACGCCACCACAATGCCGCCTGAAGTTTGCTGTTTTTGCACCAAATCGGCTTGTGGATGGTCAGCAAAACCTGCGTAGTAAACGTTTAAAACTTGCGGTTGTTCGCGTAACCAGTTTGCCAGTTTTTCGGCGTTGGCACTTTGCTCTTTCAGGCGCACCGCCAAAGTTTCCACGCCACTGAGCAAGACCCAAGCATGAAATGGCGACATCGACACGCCCGACGCGTTCATATAAAGCTGCACGCTTTTCATCAATTCGCTGCGACCGACAATCACGCCGCCCTGCACGCGCCCTTGCCCGTCAATCGCTTTGGTTGCCGAGCTAAGCGACAAATCCACACCGTATTTTAAAGGCTGCTGAATCGCGGGCGTGCAAAAACTGTTGTCCACCACCAGCAACGCACCCGCATCGTGGGCGATTTTTGCCAGTTTTTCCAAATCTGCCACTTCATTCAGTGGATTAGACGGCGTTTCCAAAAACAAAACTTTAGTGTTCGGTTTGATTGCCGCTTGCCATTCGCTTAAATCGGTTTGCGATACAAAAGTGATTTCAATGCCAAAACGCTGAACGTGTCCCGTTAAAAAGCCCATGGTTGTGCCAAACAGGCTGCGGCTGCAAATCAAATGGTCGCCTGCGCTCAAAAATGTCAGCAGCGACGCTTGAATCGCCGCCATGCCTGTGGCGGTTGAAACCGCTTGCTCACCTGCTTCCAACAATGCCATGCGCTGATTGAATGCGGCAACGGTTGGGTTGGCGGTTCGGCTATAGGTGTAGCCAGCTTTTGTGCCAGCGAACAAAGCCGCACCGTCTTCAGCGGTGTCAAACATAAAGCTGCTGGTGATGAACAAGGCTTGATTGTGTTCATTGTATTCTGTTTGCGATTTTGCGCCGCGAATCGCCAGCGTTTGTGGGTGTAACTCTTTCATTATTAAACCTTTGTTTTCATTATTTTTAATCGCTCATGCCGTCTGCACTTGAACACTGCAGACGGCATGATGTGAGATTATTCGTCGTTTTCGCCTTGGTCGTCTACACGCACGCTGTGGTCAATCAAACCTGTGCGCACAAACGCTGCCGCACCCGATGATTTACTTGCCGACAAACGTTGCAAATAGTTTTCATCGATGTCGCCTGTGATGTAGCAACCGCTAAAGCACGAGCTGTCAAAACCTTCAATTTTCGGGTTCATGTCGCGAATCACTTGCTCCAAATCGTCCAAATCTTGGAACACGCAACCGTCTGCACTGATTTCCGCCGCCACTTGCGCCGCACTGCGACCGTTGGCAATCAACTCTTCACGCGTAGGCATGTCAATACCATACACATTCGGGTAGCGCACTTCGGGTGCTGCCGACGCAAAAAACACTTTTTTCGCTCCTGCCGCGCGCGCCATTTCCACGATTTCGCGACTGGTTGTGCCGCGCACAATCGAATCGTCTACCAACAAAATGTTTTTGCCTTTGAATTCCGAATCCATAGGATTGAGTTTTTGGCGCACCGATTTTTTACGCGTCGCCTGCCCTGGCATGATGAAAGTTCTGCCGATGTAGCGATTTTTGATGAAGCCTTCACGATAAGGTTTGCCCAAATGTTGCGCCAACTCCATCGCGCTCGGGCGGCTGGTATCGGGAATCGGCATCACCACATCAATTTCATCAATATTCAATTCGCGTTTTACTTTTTCTGCCAAGGTTACGCCCATTTTGACGCGTGCTTCGTAAATCGACACGCCATCAATTACAGAATCTGGACGCGCGAAGTAAACGTATTCAAACAAACATGGCGACAATTTGCTGTTGTCGGCGCACTGGCGGCTGTAAACCTTGCCATCGAGCGTGATGAACACTGCTTCTCCTGGGGCGATGTCGCGTTCCGTTTCATAAGCCAAGCTATTAAATACCACCGATTCCGAAGCTACGCCCCAATCGGTGTTGCCGTCTGCATTGACGCTTTTGCCCAAAATCAGCGGACGAATGCCAAACGGGTCACGAAACGCCAACAAACCATAACCCGCAATCAATGCCACCACGCCATACGCGCCGCGCACGCGCTGATGCAATTTGCTAACTGCGTTGAAAATGTGGTCAATCGATAAGCCTGTGCCGCCTGCAGTCACTTGTCCACGCAATTCGTGGGCAAACACATTAAGCAAAACTTCCGAATCCGAACCCGTGTTCACATGACGCAAATGCTTATTGCATACACTTTCATAAAGTTCATCGGTGTTGGTTAAATTGCCGTTGTGCGCCAACACGATGCCAAAGGGCGAGCTCACATAAAACGGCTGCGCTTCGGCGGTGCTGCCTGCATTGCCTGCGGTAGGATAACGCACATGACCGATGCCCACATTACCTGTTAAATCACGCATATTGCGGGTGCGGAACACTTCGCGCACCATGCCTTTACCTTTGTGCATATGGAAAGTTGCACCTTCCATGGTGGCAATCCCTGCCGCATCTTGTCCACGGTGTTGCAACATTTGCAAACCATCGTAGAGCAACTGATTAACAGGTTCGTGAGCAACCAAGCCGAAAACACCACACATTTTGCATCTCCAAGAAGTTTAAATTACTGATTCATCAGCTTATTCGCCAAGTAATCAGGTAGATAAGGAACGGCCAAACTGGCCAAATGTTCAAAAAATGGAATAGAAAGCGATTCTTGCCAAGTATTCGTGTTTGGCAAATCGGTAAACGAGGCAATCAACACGCCTAAAGTAATCAAAAACAAGGCTTTAATCACACCAAACACGCCGCCCAAAAAGCGATTCACACCACCCAAGCCCATGGCTTTCACCGCCGAAGTCAAAAACGAACGCAGCAAACTTTGGGCAAACAAACACAAAACATAAACCGACACAAATCCGAGCATCACCGCCAAAGCACGCGGTTCTAACGATGAAAAAGCAATGTCGGCAACGCGTTCAGCAAACAAACGCGCCGCCAAAAAAGCGATAATCCAAGTGAATAAAGACGTTACCTCCTTAATCACGCCGCGCGTCATGGAAATCACCCACGACATCAGCACAATCGCCACCACCAC
>JAUNMN010000047.1:1343-7304 GCA_030531795.1 Neisseria sp. | reverse complement strand
GTATTGAGTTCGTCTAATTTCAAGCGTCTTTGCCACGCGTCGCGAATGTCGTTCACGCTCACTTCCTGAATTTTTTCAGGGTAACGCGCCAGATAATCCAGCTCTAAATTTTCCAAACCCACACTCGCCAACAGCGGCAGCAACTTGGCGTTGGTGTCCAAGTTCAAAGGGTGGCTGCCGATGATTTTGTCTTTTGCCTGTTTTAGCTCGGTTTCACTCGGGCCGTGCGCGATAAAGTCTTGCAAAACCTGACGCGTGGCGGCGAGTGCTTGTTGGGTGCGTTCTTTTTGGGTGGCAAACGCAATGACAAATGGAGCGGCTTGGCTACGGCGCGACAAACTGCTGCTCACGCCATACACCAAGCCGTGTTCATCGCGCAGTTTTTGCATCAAACGGCTGTCAAAACCGCCGCCGCCCAAAATGTAATTGCCCACAATCAGCGCATAGCGGTCGGGGTCGTTGCTTTTCAGCAGCGGCACGCCGATTTGCACAATGGTTTGACTTTTTCCTTTTAACTCAATCTGTTGCTGTTTGCCTTGTTGCACTTGAACCGCAGGCACAACTTGTTGCGCTGGTGTTTTCGCAGGCAGTTTGCGCAACAACTGTTGGCTAATCGCGTTTGCTTGTTCACGCGTTACATCGCCCACAATCGCAATATAGGCGTTGTTTTGCGCGTAGTGGCGACGATGAAAATCGCGCAATTGCGCCGTGTTCACCGCGTTCAGTGTTTGCGCACTGGTTTGCGAGGCGCGTGCGTAGGGGTGCGTGCCGTAATTGAGTTGATTGAGAGCGCGTTGCGCCAAAAAGTTAGGCGAAGTTTCTTGCTGTTTGAGCGCGGTGATGTTTTGGGCGATTTCGCGTTGCAAAACGTGTTTGGCGAAACGCGGCGACGTGATGACTTGTTCCAACAAATTCAAAGATTGATGGAATATTTCGGGGCGATTGAGCGTGCTGAGCGTGATGTGGGCGTTTTCGCTGTCGGCACGGCTGCTGATGGAAATGCCCAGCTGGGTGCTTTGTTCCAGCAAGGCTTCTTCGCCGAGTTTTTTCGTGCCCAAACTCAATAAATCAGCACTCATTTGCGCCACATCTTGCGGCGCGTTTGCGCTGTCGCCCGCGCCTTTGAAACTCACTTGAATATGCACAATCGGCAGCTGATGTCGTTCGGCGAGCGTGATGGTGCTGCCAGCTGGCGTTTGCCAACGTTGAATTTCAATCGCGCTTGCCGTCTGCAAACAAGCCAAACTCAATAAAACAGCAAATAATTGTTTTTTCATGATTTTTCCTTATTTCGCGTTTGATGATGCAGGCATCACCCAAGTCGCAAGCGCTTGCGTGTCCAACAGCATTTTGGCTGCCGTCTGCACTTGTTGCGGCGTAACCTTTAACAGGTTTTGCAACAAAATCTCTTCGCTTTGCCAACCAAAACCGTTGTTTTCCAACGTGCCCAGCGTGTCGGCTTGCGTGCGAATCGAATCTTTGGCGAAAATTCGCTCGGTTTGCAGCGGCTGACGTATCCGTTTCAGCTCCGCTTCGCTCACGCCATTTTCAGCAATGTCTTTGATTTCTTGCAGCAATTTGTTTTGCAAAAGACGCGTGTTTTGGCGCAACCAGTCGTGCGGGTTTTGATTGACGTTTGCAGACGGCATCGTTGCCGCAGGCATCGCAGTCAGCAGAAACAGCGCGTTTTGGCGACCAAAATCGTAATACGCTGCGCTGGCGTTCAGCGCAATCGCTTCGCCGCGCACCAGTTTTTTTGGATAACGCGCCGCACTCGTGCCACTTAAAACCGCCGCCAACATCTCCAGCGCGTGCGCCTGTTCATCATGAATATTTTGCATACGCGGTACGCGCCAAGCCACGCTGATAATCGGCTGATTCGTTACCGCTTCAATCTCTTGTGTTTGAATGCCGTCTGCAATTGAAGGCGCTGCTGGAGCGGTTGACTTGTTTGGCTGTTCCAACTCATCTTGCCGATTTGGCAAGGTTTGGGCGGCAATATTGCCAAACGCCAAACGTGCCGCTTGCACCGTTTCTTGCGCCTTCACATCGCCGACGACTACCAACATCGCATTGTTGGGCGCATACCATTTTTGATACCACTCGCGCAGGTCGCTGGCTTTGAGCGTATGCAAATCATTCATAAAACCGATAATCGGTGCTTGATTGTTGGCGCGTTGCCAAAGTTTGAGATGAATGTTTTCCCACATTTTGCCATACGGGCTGTCGTCGGTGCGCTGGCGGCGTTCTTCGCGTATCACACTCATTTCATTGACAAAATCCTTATCGCTGAAATTCAGATTCACCATGCGGTCGGCTTCCATTTGCAAAACTTGCGGCAAATGTTTGGCGGCGATTTCGGTGGTGTAGACCGTTTCGGTGCGGTTGGTGTAGGCATTATTGATGCCGCCCAAAGCCGAAATGCGGCGATTAAATTCGCCCGAAGGCAAACTCGGCGTGCCTTTAAACATCATGTGTTCCAGCGCATGACTCAAACCCGTTTTGCCCGTTTCTTCGTCCACGCTGCCCACTTGATACCACAGCCGCACCGACACCACAGGCGAGCGTTGGTCTTCATGCACCAACACTTTCATGCCGTTGGGCAGCGTTTCCAACAGCGTTTGCGCCTGCGCCACGCCGCCCCACAACAAACAAATCGCTCCGATATATCGCCACATAATCGCTCCATTTTCGCTAAAAAAGTGAACGTGATGATAACAGATGACGCTTGATTTTCCGTTATAATGGCGCGTAATTTTTACTTATGAACACGGAAAGACATCATGTTCAGCTTTTTTAGACGCAAGAAAAACCCAAATCCCAGCGCAGCCGAACAACAGCCAAACGACAACGCGGCGATGCCGTCTGCAGATGTATCGATAGACGCGCAGACGGCAAATGCACCAACTGAAACGGCGAGTGAAGCCAGCCAAAACAGCGAAAATCTTGCTGCGAACCTTGTTGAACCAACAACAGCAAGCGCGGCAAATGTAACGGAAACCGCCGAAACCGCAAGCGCGGCAAGCGAAGCAGAAACGCTGCAGCGTTCGGAATTTGCTGAAAATGTTGTGGTGGAACAAAGCACAGAATTTGCCGCAACTGAAGTCGCGGAAACAGAAACAAATGAACAGCCGCAAACGTTTGAACAGGCGCAGAGCGATGCTTTTATCGCGAGTGAAGCCCCAGTCGAAACGCCAGCAGAAAACGTTGCCGAAGCGACTGCCCAAACAGCTGAACCGCAGACGGCATCGGCGGTTGCGCCAGCCGTTGCGGCGGTAAACCCCGAAAGCGAAAAACTGGGCTGGGCGGCGCGTTTGAAAAAAGGTTTGAGCAAGTCGCGCGACCAAATGGCGAAGTCGTTGGCGGGCGTGTTTGGCGGTGGGCAAATTGACGAAGATTTGTACGAAGAACTGGAAACCGTTTTGCTCACCAGCGACATGGGCATTGAAGCAACCGAGCATTTGATGAAAGAAGTACGCGCACGCGTGTCGCTGCGTGGCCTGAAAGACGGCGCAGAATTGCGTGCCGCGCTGAAAGAAGCGGTGTATGACTTATTGAAACCTTTGGAAAATCCGCTGGTGTTGCCCGACAACGGACAACCATTTGTCATCATGATGGCAGGCATCAACGGTGCAGGCAAAACCACGTCCATCGGCAAACTCGCTAAATATTTCCAGGCGCAAGGCAAATCGGTGATTTTGGCGGCAGGCGACACCTTCCGCGCGGCGGCACGCGAACAGTTGCAAGAATGGGGTAAACGCAATGATGTTACCGTGATTTCGCAGGAAAAAGGCGACAGCGCGGCGGTGTGTTTTGATGCGGTGGAAGCGGCGAAAGCGCGCAAAATTGATGTGGTGTTGGCGGACACCGCTGGACGCTTGCCGACTCAGTTGCACTTGATGGAAGAGATTAAAAAAGTCAAACGCGTCTTGCAAAAAGCGATGCCAGACGCGCCGCACGAAATCATTGTGGTGTTGGACGCAAACATCGGACAAAACGCGGTGAACCAAGTCAAAGCGTTTGATGATGCGCTGGGTGTTACAGGTTTAATCGTTACCAAATTAGACGGCACAGCCAAAGGCGGCGTGTTGGCGGCACTGGCTTCCAGCCGCCCGATTCCCGTGCGCTACATCGGCGTGGGCGAAAGCATAGACGATTTGCGCCCGTTTGACGCGCGCGCGTTTGTGGACGCATTGATTGACGGCTGATGCCGTCTGCGCCTTGCAAAATTGCAGACGGCAAAGCAGTGAAACAATCGGAAACATCGCTTCGTAAGGGCAGGTTCAATGCCTGCCTTTTTGTTTTACCTTCATCGCGTTGCGTTCATCGTTTTGCCAGTTTGACTGGCGATGTGTAACGCACAAACGCGTCTGAACAAATCTATCTTTATGCAAGAAATCAAACCCTTACTTGTTTTCGCCGCGGTTTTGGAACACGGCAGCATGAACGCGGCGGCGCAAGCGTTGAACATGACCGCGTCTGCGGTGAGCCAACACATCAGCCGTTTGGAAAGCCAGCACGGCGTGAAATTGTTGCACCGCAGCACGCGCCGTCTCACGCCAACCGATGCTGGCGTGGTGTTGGGGCAATATTGCCGCACTTTAAGCCACACGCTACATGATGCCCAGCACGCGCTGGACACGCTCAAAACCGAAGCGGCAGGCGATTTGACCATCGCGCTCACCTCGGGCATGGCGCAATGCGCCTTGTTTCATCGTGCTTTACGCGATTTGCGTGAACAATATCCGCTCATTCGCCCTGTTTTGCGCGTGTCCGATGCCTTGTTGGATTTGCAACAAGGCGGCGTGGACATCGCCATTCGCGGCGGCGAACATTCGCTGGACGACGAAAGCCTGATTGCGCGACATTTGGCGACTTGGCGTTGGTGTGTGTGCGCCGCACCTGCGTATTTGCAACAACACGAAACCATTGTGCAACCCGAGCAGCTGGCGCAACACGCGTGGCTGAGTTTTGGCAATTTTCAGCTCACTTTGCAACGCGAGCAGCATCATTTTGCCTTGCGCGATTTGAACGCGTGGCACTGCGACAGCATTGCCGCCGTGCGCGTGTTGAGTGAACAAGGATTCGGTTTGTCTTTGCAATTAGACGGAGAAATTCAGCAAGAATTACACGAAAAACGGCTGGCAATCGTGTTGCCCGAATGGCAAATGCCAGCGGTGAACATTTACGCGGTTACGCCGTATCGGGTGCAGACGGCAAAAACCGAAGCCATGTTGCGCCTGTTGCAACAACATTTTCAGAGCGCGAGCAAATGAACGATTTTTGGCAAGTGTATTTGATTGAATGTGCCAACGGCGCGTTTTATTGCGGCATCGCCAAAGATGTGGCAAAACGCTACGCCGCGCATGTGGCGGGCAAGGGTGCGAAGTTCACGCGCATGCACAAACCGTTGTCGGTGCGCCTTGTCGCTTGCCATTTAGACCGCAAAACCGCGATGCAATACGAAATTCTCGTCAAAAAATTAACGCGCCTTGCCAAAGAACAACTGTGGCAAAACGCGTCTATCGTTGCTTGCGAAACGTCGTGTGAAAGGTTGCACGAACAAAGCGCAAATCAGTGTGAAAATTAAAGTGGACACGAAATGATGCCGTCTGCAGCTTTAAGCGCCCCTATAGCTTTGCTATGGTGCTTTCTTCGGTTGCAGACGGCATTTTGTTATCTAAACAATAATCGCGCCGAGCGAATCGCTTTCTTTGAAAATCGCCAAAATCCCTTCAATAATGCCGATTACGGTTGGCACGCCTGTCCACGAAAACAGCAAATACAACACGCCCCACCAAAAACGTCCTGCGCAAAATTTGTGCACACCAAACGAACCAAACAGCAAAGCCATCGCGATGTAGAGCGCTTTGTTGCAAGTGTGTCGATGATTTTGAGCGTAAGAAACGAAAGACATGGCTTTTCCTTTTTTGTCAGTTGGGGAGAATGCGAACGCCTTGT
>JAUNMN010000047.1:0-1243 GCA_030531795.1 Neisseria sp. | reverse complement strand
TATTTCTTGCGCCGAAAATTGCCCACAAAATCTTCGCTAATCAAATAATCCAAACGAATATCGTGCGCTTCGTGCGGCAAATTGTCGCAGATTTGGCAGGCAAACGCCGTACCAACTTTCAGCGGTTTTCCGTGTTGGGCGCGTGCCAGCGTGGCATCGTAAAAACCGCCGCCTTGCCCCAAACGATAGCCGTTTTTGTCTGCACCAACCAGCGGCAAAAACATCACGTTCAGCCATTTGGCACGCAGTTTTTTGCCTGCGAATTGCGGAATGCCGAAACCGCTTGCGTCGCCGCGTTCACGCTGTTTTAGGTTTTGCAAAGGCGTGAACCACAATTCGCGTTTGCCGCGTTCAATGTAAGGCACAAAAACTTGCGCTTGGCGTTGCTTGGCGGTGGCGATGAGTGCGCGCAAATCCAACTCGCTGCCGACCGCACAATATAAGGCGATGCGTTTGCCGCGTTTGATGAAAGGGCGCAGACGGCATACGATGACGCGCGTGGCGGCGCGGCGTTCGTGTGGCGTTAAAGATTTGCGTGCCAAACGAAACTGGCGGCGCAGGGCGTTTTTTTCGGTTTTCATGTGCGTTTACCTTGTGCCAAATATTCGGCAAACACTTCATCAGGCACGAGCGAACCGCCCGTTGCCCACGCCAAATGCGTGGCGTTTTCCTGTTCGGCAAAGTAGCGTAAACCTGCCAAACTGGCGGCGGCTGATGGCTCTAAACGGCGGTTTTCCAACTCAAAAATTTGGGCGGCAAGGCGATACATTTCTTCATCGGTTGCGGTGTAAAACGCGGTAAGCGAGCGTTGCATCGCGCGTCCGACAAAACCTGAAGCGCGTCCCACCGCCAAACCATCTGCCGCGGTTTGATTGCTCAAACCGATGTCTTGCACGCAGACGGCATCGTGTAAACCCGTGTACACGCCGAGCAACATACACGGCGATTGCACGGGTTCGGCGAACACGCATTGCACCGCGTCGCCAAACGCCAACTTCAAACCAAACGCCACGCCACCTGGCCCGCCACCAACGCCGCAGGGCAAATAGGCGATTAAAGGTTGCGTTTCGCTGAACTGAATGCCCAAAGCGTCAAACTGTTTTTTTACGCGTGCGCCCGCCACCGCGTAGCCCAAAAACAAATGGCGTGAGTTTTCATCGTCCACAAAATACGCATAGGGATTTTGCTCCGCCAAACGCCGCCCCGAAGCCACCGCTTCACCGTAATCTCCATCGTATTCAAA
>JAUNMN010000007.1:50682-67032 GCA_030531795.1 Neisseria sp. | reverse complement strand
TGGGCGTGGGTGATGCCGATTTTGGACAATTGGGCAAACAGCAACACGCCGCCAGCAACATACACCGCAGGCAGCTGGGGGCCGCAACAAGCCAGCGATTTGTTGGCTGAACTGGGCGATAAGTGGGCGGAAGCGCAAAATCAAACAGAGCAGACACAATAAGCCTGTGCCGCCTGCAGTGGCAACATTCACACCGCAGGTGGCATAAAATAAATTTCTGATAAAAAATATCGAATAAACAATGACAAAGGTTAAACATGTATACCTTAAACCGATGTGAAAATGCAGCCACAGCGGCACAATATTTATCCGAACAAGTGGCAAATGCTTTGAATCGCGTGTTGCAAACGCAGGAACGTGCCACTTTGGCGGTGTCGGGGGGACGTTCGCCGATTGCGTTTTTTCAGGCATTGAGCCAAACCGATTTGGCGTGGGAACGCGTGAACATCACTTTGGTGGACGAGCGCATCGTGCCAACAACACACGCCGACAGCAACACGCAGTTGGTTCGTCAATATTTATTGCAAAATCAAGCGGCTGAGGCAACTTGGCTGCCGATGATTGACGATGCGGCGGACGAATGCCGTCTGCAAGACACGCAAGCGGCGGTGGATTTTGCTTTGCAACATCATCAGCCAGCCGATGTGGTGGTGTTGGGCATGGGCGGCGACGGTCATACCGCGTCTTTGTTCCCGCAAGCGCCGCAATTTGCAAACGGCATTCGTGCCGATTATCCGCAACCTTTGCTGCACACCACGCCCGTAACTGCGCCACATGAGCGCATTTCCATGACTTTAGCCGCCATTGAACGCAGTTCGGCACAATTTTTGGCGATTGCAGGTGCGGAAAAAATGGCGGTGTTAGAACAAGCCAAACAACAAGTGCAGACGGCATTGCCGATTAGCTATGTGTTGCACTCTGAACAAACTCAATTAAATATTGTCTACCATGATTGATTCTTACCCACGTTTAATCGCCGACATCGGCGGCACCAATGCCCGTTTTGCTTTGGAAACGGCAGAACAAGTTTTTGAAAAAATTGATGTTTTGGCGTGTCAGGATTATCCGACTGTAGTCGATGCAATACGCGAATATTTGCGCCGAGTGGGCGTGGCAAACATTCAGCACGCAGGCATTGCGATTGCCAACCCGATTGTGGGCGATTGGGTGCAAATGACCAACCATCATTGGGCGTTTTCCATTGAAGAAACGCGTCAGGTTTTGGGTTTTAATACGCTGATTTTAATCAATGATTTCACGGCACAGGCTTTGGCGGTGAGCCAAATGGCGAACGAAGATTTGGTGCAAGTGAAAGACGGCGTGGCGTTGTCGAATTTACCAAAAGCGGTGTTGGGCGCAGGAACAGGTTTGGGCGTGAGCGGTTTGATTCCAAACGGTCGCGGCGGTTTTTCGGCTTTGGCAGGTGAGGGCGGTCATGTGAGTTTTGCGCCGATGAATGAGCTGGAAACGCAGATTTGGCAATACGCCAAACAACAATTTGCCCACGTTTCCGCCGAACGTTTTTTGAGCGGCATGGGTTTGAGTTTGATTTACGAAGCCTTGTCGTTTTTGCAAACGGGCGAAGCGACGCAGTTGTCGCCAGCACAAATCACAGAAGCGGCGTTTGAGCAAAACGATGAACGCGCTTTGCAAACTTTAGATGTGTTTTGCGCGATGTTGGGGACGGTTGCCGCGGATTTGACTTTAACTTTAGGTGCGCGTGGCGGCGTGTATTTGTGTGGCGGCATCGTGCCACGCTTTTTGGACTATTTCAAAAAATCGGCGTTTTCGCAACGTTTCACTGAAAAAGGACGCTTTTCGGCATATTTGAACGAAATTGCGGTGTTTGTGGTGTTGGCGGATTTCCCTGGCATCAGCGGCGCGGCAGTCGGTTTGAACAATGAATTGTTGTTAAAAGGGATTCAGTGATGATTTGGCAAACGGTTTTGTTTGGCAAGTTGTTGCATTGAGTTCAATGTGAATGTGAAATTTTGAGTTGGAAATGAAGCGCAGACGGCAAGTTTACACGGCGATGCCGTCTGCAGATTGAATAAAAACAATATTTTAGGAATCGAAGAGATGTTAAGCAAAATCAGTGAGTCGTTGGCGGATTTATCGGGCGCGGAACGCAAAGTTGCCGAATGTGCTTTGGCTGAACCGAAGTGGTTTGTGCATGCGGCGGTGGCGGAAATTGCCGAAAAAGCGGGCGTGAGCCAGCCGACTGTGATTCGTTTTTGTCGCAGCTTGGGCTATAAAGGTTTGCCTGAATTTAAATTGGCATTGTCGGCGAACATTGGGCAAGAAGGCATGCCGTTTGTGCATGAAGAACTCAATGCCGATGACGATATGGGCGATGTGATGGAAAAAGTGTTGGGCAACACCGCTGCCGCGATTTTGGGCGCGCGTCGTTTTCTCAACGAAGCGGAATTGGAAAACGCGATTGCCATGCTGACCCACGCACGCCGAATCGAGTTTTATGGCGTGGGCAATTCGGGCATTGTGGCGCAAGACGCGCAGCACAAGTTTTTCCGTTTTGGCATGTCTACCGTTGCTTATTCCGACCCACACATTCAGCTGATGGCGGCATCGGTTTTGACCGAACAAGATGTGTTGGTGGTGATTTCTAATTCGGGTTCGTCGATTGAAGTGTTGGACGCGGTGAGCATTGCCAAAGAAAACGGCGCGTCGGTGATTACGATTACCAAAGCTGATTCGCCGCTGGCGCATTTGGCAGATTGCGTGTTGAATGTGGCGGCGCAAGAAGACAGCGAACAATACACGCCGATGGTGTCGCGCTTGCTGCACTTGGTGGTGGTGGACATTTTGGCGATTGGCTTGGCATTGCGTTTGGGTGAAACCGCCAGTTTGCAGCTGCAAAAGGGCAAACGCAGCATCAGCACGCATCGCGTAGAACGTGAAGAGCCTGCGGATTCAGATGCTTAAGGTATAAATTTAAACCCCCGTTTGCTGTGCCGTCTGCAAGTGAATTGAGCAGCTCGCCATGCCCCCCAAATGGCGTGTTGTTTATAAACAAAACTGCAGACCCGTGCGACTACGCGCAGGACAAGTGCGGCATCGGTTTTATTTTTGATTTTTTCAATAGGTGTTTTATGAACCATTTAACCCCCTTATCGCAATTGCCAGCGTGGCAAAAACTGTGGCAACACTTTGAAGACACCAAAAATCTGCATATGCGCGATTTGTTTGCGCAAGACCCAGAACGCGCCAAACGTTATTGGTTGCAAGTGGGCGGTGTGAATGTGGATTTTTCCAAAAACCGCATCACCGATGAAACGCTTGCTGGTTTGATGACTTTAGCGCGTGAATCGGGTTTGCCTGAACGCATGAAAGCGATGTTTGCGGGCGAAAAAATCAACAACACCGAAAATCGCGCGGTGTTGCACATCGCCTTACGCAACCGTGCCAACACGCCGATTTTGGTGGACGGCGAAGATGTGATGCCGAAAGTGAACGCGGTGTTGGACAAAATGGCGCATTTTGCCAACGCGGTGCGCAGCGGTTCGTGGTTAGGCTATACGAATCAAGTGATTACAGATGTGGTGAACATCGGCATTGGTGGCTCGGATTTGGGCCCGCTGATGATGTGTTCGGCGTTGAAATCTTACGGACACCCGCGTTTGAATATGCACTTTGTGTCAAACGTGGACGGCAAACAATTGCGCGATGTGTTGAAAAAAGTGCATCCCGAAACCACGCTGTTCATCATCGCGTCTAAAACTTTCACCACTCAAGAAACGATTACCAACGCCCACACCGCACGCGATTGGTTTTTGTTGCACGGTTCGGAAAAAGACATCGCCAAACATTTTGTGGCGGTGTCTACGAATAAACAAGAAGTTGCCAAATTCGGCATCGACACCGAACACATGTTTGAGTTTTGGGATTGGGTCGGCGGACGCTATAGCTTGTGGTCGGCGATTGGCTTGCCGATTATGCTGTATTTGGGTACGGAAAACTTCCTTGAAATGTTGGAAGGTGCGCATTTGATGGACCAGCATTTCATCAACACGCCGCTGGAGCAAAACTTGCCTGTGGTGTTGGCGATGATAGGGATTTGGTACATCAACTATTATGGCGGCGGTAGCCATGTGATTGCACCGTATGACCAGTATTTACACCGTTTGCCACGCTTTTTGCAGCAGCTGGACATGGAATCGAACGGTAAACAAGTGAGCCGCGAAGGTGTGCCAGTGGCAACCGAAACTGGGCCGATTATTTGGGGCGAAACGGGCATCAACGGGCAACACGCTTTTTTCCAACTTTTGCACCAAGGCACGCACGTTACGCCTTTGGATTTAATTGCCAGCTTGGAAAAACGCAGCAATTTGCCAGGGCATCACGAGATTTTGTTGTCGAACGTGTTTGCCCAAGCCGAGGCGTTTATGAAAGGCAAAACCGCCGAAGAAGCGCGTGCCGAACTGCAGACGGCGGGCATGAGTCCCGAACAAATTGAAGCACTTGTGCCACACAAAGTGTTTTCAGGCAACCGCCCGAGCAATATGATTTTGCTCGACAGCATCAGCCCGAAAAACATGGGCAGCTTGGTGGCGATGTATGAACACAAAGTGTTTGTGCAGGGCGTGATTTGGGGGATTAACAGCTTTGACCAGTGGGGCGTGGAACTCGGTAAACAGCTTGCCAAAACCATTTTGGCGGAACTCAATGGCGAAATCGAGCCGCAGCCGCACGACAGTTCAACCGCGCATTTGATTCGCTTGTATCGCGCGGCGAACTGCGAAGTAGACGGCACTTGCGATATTGTTGCCAAACCTTAATGTTTTGATTTTGCTAGAGTTGCATCTTTTACCAACGCTAGCTTTCAATATCAACCATAAAATGTCGCAAGTCGTGTCAAACGGCATCAGCGCATCGTTGCAGACGGCATCATGTGCCGTCTGCAGCTTAAATCTTTGATTCAGTAACACAAACAAACATAATCATGGCAATTTCAAACCACAGCAATACGCCGCATCTTGCGCACAGCACAGGCAATAATCAGTTCGCGCTAATCACTTTAACCGCCTTGTTTTTCATGATGGGTTTCATCACCAGCCTGAACGACATTCTGATTCCACACCTGAAAGCGATTTTTGATTTAACGTATTTTCAGGCGATGCTGGTGCAGTTTTGTTTTTTCACTGCTTATGCCGTGATGTCGATTCCGATGGGCAAGTTGGTGGAAAAAATCGGCTATCAAAATGGCGTGGTTGGCGGATTTTTGCTCACCGCGTTGGGCTGTTTATTGTTTTACCCAGCAGCAGGCAGCCACAGCTATCCTGTGTTTTTGGGTGCATTATTCATCTTGGCAACGGGCGTAACCTTGTTGCAAGTGGCGGGCAATCCGTATGTAACCTTATTGTCTAAACCAAACCAAGCCGCGCGCACCTTAACTCTAGTACAAGCGTTTAACTCGCTTGGCACAACCATCGCACCGTTGTTGGGTTCGGCACTGATTTTGGTGGACGCACTGCAGACGGCAGAAGAAAAAGTACGCGCCGTGCAAATGCCGTATCTGGGTTTGGCAGGTGTGTTGATTTTACTGGCGATTGTTGTGCGCTTATTGCGTTTGCCCGATGCCCGCCAAAGTGCTAGCGAAGAAATCACACACAGTGCAGACGGCAAAAGCAGCGCGTGGCAATACCCACATTTGGTTTACGGCGCGGCAGCGATTTTTTGCTATGTTGGCGCGGAAGTTGCCATCGGTTCATTGTTGATTAACGTGATGGAAGAAGCTGCAGGCGTAACCCACGAAACAGGTGCGAAATACTTGGCGGTGTACTGGGGCGGCGCGATGGTCGGGCGTTTTATCGGTTCAGCCGCAATGAGCAAAATCGTCGCCAACAAAGCCCTTACTTTTAATGCCAGCGTGGCTTTGCTGCTGGTGTTTAGCGCGATGGCATTGGGTGGCAACGTGGCGATGTGGGCATTGCTCGCCATCGGCTTATTCAATTCCATCATGTTCCCAACCATTTTTTCGCTGGCAACCGAGGGCCTGGGCAAGTTTACAGGACAAGCATCGGGCATCATCTGTACCGCCATTGTTGGCGGCGCGATTGTTCCTTTGCTGCAAGGCTTTGCCGCCGACCAAATCGGCTTGCTGGCATCGTTCAGTGTATCCGCCGCCTGTTATGCCTACATCGTATTTTTCGCCACAAAAGCCTACCGTTTTCGTTGACCATAAATCGCAGACGGCATTTGGAAAGTGAAACCATGCAAAACGCTCAATTAGATGTCATCATTCCTTGCTACAACGCCGCCGACACTTTGGAGCGCGCGGTGTTGAGCGTGTTGCGGCAAGCCGAAGTTCGCCGAGTGGTGTTGGTGGACGATGGTTCAAGCGACGGCACGCGTGCGTTGATGCAGGATTTGGCGGCACGTTTTGCCCAAATTCAGCTGGAGTTTATGCCGCAAAATGGTGGCGTGGCGAAAGCGCGTAACTGGGGTGCTTTGCAAAGCGATGCCGATTTCATCGCTTTTTTGGACGCGGACGACGAATATGAAAACGGCGTGTTGCTGCCTGCGTTTTGGATTTTGCAGCATAGACCCGAAATCGCTTTGGTGCGTTTGAAAATCAAACCGATTGATTTGGAAGAAAAATATCTGCAGGCGAACGGTTTTGACCGCGCGTGGCAAAGCGTGGCGATGACGGTGGGGGGCAATATGGTGTTTCGGCGCAACGCCTTTTTGGCGGCTGGCGGCTTTCCGCAACAGACTTTGTTTCGCCAACTCGGCGGCGAAGATGCCGCTTTGGGCATTGCTTTTACCCGTGCCAGCGTGGTGGCGACCTTGTTTGGCGAACGCGAAGCGGCGGTGCGTCATTATTGCCATGCAAATGCCCACGCCCGCCGTTTGCTGGACGCACATTTATTTGGGCAACACGATGCGCGTGTCCATGCCGAACAAATGGCTCAAGCCGAAGCGATTACTGCCCAAATCGTGCAAAACCTACACAGTTTACAAAGCGTGTTGAACGTGCCGCAAACGGGCATCATGCCGATGTATCCCGAATACAATTGATGAAAATGCCGTCTGCAGTTTGAATGTGCAGACGGCATTTTTTATTTGCAAATCAATCAACCCAGCCAAACAGACTCTTGCGTATCACGCCAGCAAGTGCTTGAATCCACTTGGAATTGCAGTTAAGGCAGGGAATGTAGTGAAATTGTCTGCCGCCTGCGGCGTGGAATTGTTCGCGACCTGCAAGGGCGATTTCCTCCATGGTTTCCAAGCAATCGGCGGTAAACGCTGGGCAAATCACGTCTAATTTTTCCACGCCTTTTTTGGGCAATTCATCAAACAAATCTTGTGTGCTTGGGCCAACCCATTTGGCTTTGCCAAATTGACTTTGGAAGGACACGATGTAGTCGTGGCTGCTCAAATCCAGTTCTTTGGCGACCAAGCGGGCGGTTTCGTGGCACTCGTGAACGTAGGGGTCGCCGCCGTCGTGTTGCGCTTGCGGAATGCCGTGAAAACTCAACATCAATTTGTCGCCGCGTCCGTTTTGTTGCCAGTAAAGGCTGATTTGTTCGGCAAGTGATTGAATATAAGCTGGTTCTTGGTAAAAACTGCGCACGGTGCGCACGCTCATTTGATTTCTCTGTTTGAGCAAAACGTGGAACACTTTATCCAAAGCGGCGGCGGTGCTGGATGCGGCGTATTGCGGATAAAGCGGCAACACCAACAGATTCGCCACGCCTTCTTGCTTGAGGTCGGCAATCACATCGGCAACGCTGGGTTTGCCGTAAGTCATGGCATGGCGCACCAACACTTCAGGCAGCTCTTTTTGTAAAGCTTGGGCTTGTTTTTCGGTATAAACCGCTAAAGGTGAGCCATCTTTTAGCCAAATCTTGCTGTAGCCGTGCGCGCTGGCTTTAGGGCGAAACGGTAACACGAAGCCACGCAAGATGATTTGCCACAAAAATTTGGGCAATTCCACAACGCGTTGGTCGGATAAAAAGGCTTTTAAATAAGGGCGCACCGCTTGGGCAGTTGGTACATCGGGTGAACCCAAATTCATCAATAAAACAGCGGTTTTAGTTTGCTGTTCGGGCTTGAGCGCAGGCTCGGGTGTGAATAATGAATACATGATTTTACTCGTTTAATAACTGGCGGCAGACGCTGCTGCTTCGTTGTTGTCGGAAGCAGCATTGTCTTCGGCTGGCGGCGCGAAAGACGATGCGTCTTGATACTGGATTACGGCTTCTTGCGCTTCTTGTTCAGACGCAGAAACTTCGCTGGCTTGCTCGCTTGGTGTTGGGTTGGAACAAGCATTTAATAGTAATAAAATACTGAATAATAAACTGAATATTTTCATTTTGTGTTTTTGATGCAAGTTGCAGACGGCATGCCGTCTGCAGTTTGGGTTTAGAGATTACTGCGACGCGCCAACACGGTTCGTTTGCCGCTTACGTCCGCCGCCGACACCACGCCAGCTTGTTCCATTGCTTCTACCAGCGTTGCCGAGCGGTTGTAGCCGATGCGCAAATGGCGTTGCAATGACGAAATCGACACTTTTTGCGTTTCCAACACAAAGGCGACGGCTTGGTCAAACAGTTCATCAGAGTTGGCATTTGGATTGACGATATTGCCTGTTTCCAGTGCGGCTTCGCCTGTGAGCAAACCTTCCACATAATCGGTTGGCGCTTGGCGTTTGACGTGTTCCACCACCGCTTGCACTTCATGGTCGGACACAAACGCGCCTTGCATACGCGTTGGTTCGGCATTGCCAGGTTGCAAGAACAGCAAATCGCCGTATTTGAGCAAATCTTCCGCGCCACCTTGTCCCAAAATGGTGCGACTGTCGATTTTGTCTTGCACGGTAAATGCCATGCGCGTTGGGATATTCGCTTTAATCAAACCTGTAATCACGTCTACGCTTGGACGTTGCGTCGCGATAACCATGTGTATGCCTGCAGCGCGTGCTTTTTGTGCCAAACGCGCCACTGAGGTTTCCACTGATTTGCGGTCGGTCATGATTAAATCAGCAAATTCATCAATGATGACCACGATTTCAGGCAAAGTTTCAAGCGGCTCGGGATTGTCGGGATTTAAGCTAAACGGGTTAAACAAGGGCGAGCCCGCATCTTTGGCTGCTTTGATTTTTTCGTTGTAGCTGTCTAGCGTACGCACCTGCGCATGAGCGAGCAATTTATAGCGTTTTTCCATTTCGGCGACACACCAATTCAGTGCTTGTCCTGCTTCGCTCATATCGGTCACAACAGGGCAGAGCAAATGCGGAATGCCGTCATAAATCGACAATTCCAGAACTTTCGGGTCTATCATGATGAAGCGCACTTCTTCAGGCGTTGCCCTAAACAAAATAGACATAATCATGCCGTTCACGCCCACCGATTTGCCCGAACCAGTGGTACCTGCCACCAATAAATGCGGCATTTTGGCTAAATCGCCTATCATCGGCACGCCTGCAATGTCTTTACCCAAAACCACGCTCAATTTGGATTTTGCGTTTTGGAACACCGGCGCAGAGAGCAATTCGCGCAAAGTAACTTCTTGGCGGCGTTCGTTTGGTAATTCAATGCCCATGGTATTTTTGCCTGCGATGGTTTCCACCACGCGCACCGATTGCACGGTTAAAGAACGCGCCAAGTCTTTGGTTAAACTGCTGATTTGGCTACCACGAACGCCTTGTGCAGGTTCAATCTCAAAACGCGTCAAAACAGGTCCAGAAGTCGCACCTTTCACTTCCACCGAAATCCCAAACTCCGCCAATTTCGCTTCAATGCGTTCTGCCGTCTGTTGCAGCTTGGCGTGGTCGGGCGGAATCACTTCGCCTTGCGGCAAAGCGAGCAAATCTAAAGACGGAAATTCGTATTCGCCTGTGAAACGCGGTTCAATCGGGGCAATATTGCCGTCTGCATCCAGCATATTGAGTTGCTTCGGCGCAGGGGCAGGCGTGTTGATTTGCAAATTGCTTTTGCGGTTGCTGACGGTAACTTCAGGTTTAATATCAGGAGTTTGGCTGATGTTTTGCGCTTCTTGCACCATGCGACGCGTGGTTTTGCTGTCGGCAATTACGACTTTATCGCTTGCGTTTTCATCGTGTTTGGGTAATAAACCAACTGCTTTGTCCCACAGCCAAGCCATTTGGTCGCCGAGCTTTTCCATGATGTCTAACCATGAAACCTGTGCGATTAAAGAAATAGACAATAAAACCAATAACAAAGCCAGCAAAAAGCTGCCTGTTGAGCCGAGAAAATGGCTTAATGTACCGCCTAAAGCCGAACCGATTAAACCGCCTGCGCCAATCGGCAAGCTGTTGGCAAAATCCTTGCGGAATAAGGCGTATTCAAACACTGGGCTGCTGATGAGCACCAATGCCAAACCTGCGAAGCCAATCCATGCGCTGTATTTTTGATTGTTGGTATTGAATAGACGGAAGGTTTTGATTAAATAGAGCAATGCGGCAATCACCAGCCACCAAGCGGAAAATCCGAATAAATAGTAAACCACGTCGCTCAAATGTGCGCCGAGCCAGCCGCCTAAATTGTTGATTTTGCCTGTTTCCACCACGCTGCGCGACCACGCGGGGTCGTTCATGTCAAAGGTAAACAGCATCACGCTAAAATAAACCAACACAATCAGCGACAAAATCCAAATGGAATCGTTAATCAGATTGACCAAATGTTCGGGGCGCGGCGATGAAAATTGCTGAACGGGCGCAACTTGTTTTTTCAGTTTTCTGCTGTTTTTGGGCGCGACGCTGGGTTTTTTAGACTGCTTTAACATGTTTTTGTCATCAATATGTGTTGCTGATGCCGTCTGCAGTTGGCATGCAAATCGCAGACGGCATCAAATGTTAGAAAATGCTGAAATTATAGCGTATTTTGGGCGTATTCGGCGGATTATGCGTAATAGCCGCAGCCTAAAATGCAAGGTTTGTGCGCACCTGTGGCTTGGTGTGGATTGCTCGGCACGCCTTCGCACCAACACGCCGCCAGCCACGCAAACGCCGCCGCTTCCACCCACTGCGGGTCTAAATTCAGCTCGGAAGTGCTGGCTAAACGCTGTTTGGGCAATAAAGTCGCAAGGCTGTTCATCAAAGTTTGATTGCGTATGCCACCGCCGCAAACGTAGATTTCATCGGCATTTGGGGCAACTTTGTGAATTTCGTTGGCAATGGTTTGGCTGGTAAATTCGATTAGGGTGCGCAACACATCGTTCGGGTTTTCATCGACTTGGAGAAATTGCTGCAAATAAGGCAGGGCAAACAGCTCGCGTCCCGTGCTTTTGGGGTGTGCTTGTTGAAAATAATCGTGTTGAATCAATTGACTGAGTAAGTTAGGTAAAACAACGCCTTGAGCTGCTTTTTCGCCATTTTTGTCGTAGGGCAACTGCCAAATATGCTGCATCCATGCGTCTGCCAACATATTGCCAGGACCTGTATCAAAACCAAAAGTGGCTTGTTGGGGCGGTAGAACGCTGATGTTGGCGATGCCGCCGATGTTCAAAACCACGCGCGTTTTTTCGGCATGAGAAAATAGGGCTTGATGAAAAGCGGGCACAAGCGGCGCACCTTGTCCGCCAGCAGCAAGGTCGCGACTGCGAAAATCGCCCACCGTAAAAATGCCTGTTTGCTCCGCCAGCAAAGGCAAATTGACCAGCTGAATGCTGTATGCCTGTTCGGGTGCGTGGCGTATGGTTTGACCGTGGCAACCGATGGCACGAATGTCTTGCGCGTTTAATTGGGTTTGTTGCAAAAGTTTGTGGCAGGTTTGTGCGTAGAGCGTACTCAATTTTTGCGCCAGCAACTGACTGCGATGCAATTCATTGTCGCCGATGTTTTGCAAATCCAGTAAATCTTGTTTTAAATCATCGGGGTAGGGGAGAAAAGCGTGGGCATCGGCTGATAGCCAACGGCTGCCTTGCATCTGAATCAACACGGCATCTACGCCGTCCATGCTCGTGCCAGACATAATGCCGATGTAATATTGTGTTGCTGTGTTCATAAATAATGTGCGCAAATCGTGCCAGAAAGGGCGTATTGTAATACGAATCAGCTGGGCTGGGCGGATTGAATGAGCCGCTTTGGGCGAGATGCCGTCTGCAGACGGCAAAATGGCTTTGGCGAATGCTGGTAAAAATTTGGGCGGTTTTTTTGTTTTTTCAGGTTTGGCGTTTGAAGTGTATGACAACAAAAAAAGCACATCGTTTTGATGTGCTTTTTTTATTCAGACAATTATTTCAAGCTGCCACCAGATTGATTTGCCATGTAAATCACAGCTGCTTCTACTTCGGCATCACTCAAACCTGGGTTGCCGCCTTTAGCGGGCATCACACCAGTTTTGCCAGTGAAACCAGTGATGGCGTTTTTCACTAAAGTGTCTTTGCCTTGTGCCAAACGGTCTTTCCAGCCTGCGCTGTCGCCAGTTTTTGGTGCACCTGCCACGCCAGCTGCGTGACACGCCATGCACAAGCTATCGTAAACCGCTTTGCCGTCTGCGGTTGCGGCAGGAGCAGCTACGGCTGCATTATCGGCAGCAGCAGGAGCGGCTGTGCCACTTGCTGCGCCAGAAGCGGCGGCATCAGATGCAGCAGCGTTGCCAGCAACTGCGGTTGGTTCTGGGAAGTTCGCGCCTGATTTGTTGGTCATGTACACAATCACGCGTTTCAATTCGTCGTCAGTCAAATCGGCTTGACCACCTTTTGCAGGCATCGCATTAAAGCCATTCAAAGCGTGTTGGAATAAGGTGTCAAAACCTTGTGCAATACGCGCAGCCCATTCGCCATTGTTGGTGATGCGTGGCGCATTCGGTACATTGCCGTCTGCGGCGTGACACTGAATACATACTTTATTGAAAATTTGTTCGCCTTGACGCTCACCAATCGGCGTGCCATCGCCCATTACAACTGTACCTTGTGGCATGATGCGCGTTTCGGTTGCGGTTTCGGTTGTCTCTGCGACATCGCTGTAATAGCCGCTATTGGCTAATTTAACAAAAAAGAACAATACCGCTAGCACAATCACCACGCCACCGATTAAGGTGGTTAATGCAGAGCCGCGCATATTTTGTTTGGTTGAGTGGTTCATTTTATTTAGGCCTCGCCGTTATATTTGGTTTTGACGAAAATTGTCTTTAATCTTTGTTAAAGTAGATTAACAATATTTTGCTGGATTATACTGAATTCGCTTCGCCTTTCCAACTTGATAATTTGGTTTATCTCAAAAAAACTGCAGTTTTTGTGAAAAATTGACACATTTTTGTTGAAGCAAAACAGGCGATGGCGGGTGTGCTATGCTTGTCGTTTGGGCTGGGTTTGTGTGATAATGCGCGTTTTTCGTACCCGTAGCTCAGTTGGAAGAGTGTCAGTTTCCGAAGCTGAAGGTCGCTGGTTCGATCCCAGTCGGGTGCGCCATATTTTATATGATGCCGTCTGCGCCTTGTTTCATCAGCACTTGCAGACGGCATTTTTTCAATATGAATCAAAATCATGTGCATAACAATGTGCATAACACAAAATTTGCGCTTGCCAGCGTTGGCACTTTGCGTTATCTTGTGTTTTCTTTACTTTTTTAAACAATTGCGACTGCATCAATATTGGTGTTTTAGGTTGTCGTTGGTTTCACTCGTTCGCGTACCTTAAATCGCTGTTCGAGTCGCCGCATAACCCTTGCTTGAAACGAAGCCTTAACCCGATGATTGGTACACGCGCAGCATAAAAAGAGACTATCATGCAATTATCAGGTGCACAAATCCTCGTGCAAAGCCTGAAAGCTGAAAATGTGGAATACGTTTTTGGTTATCCAGGCGGTGCGGTGCTCGAAATCTACGACGCACTTTTTCAACTCAATAAATTCAAACATATTTTGGTTCGCCACGAACAAGCAGCGGTGCACGCGGCAGACGCTTATGCACGCACCAGCGGCAAAGTTGGCGTGGCTTTGGTTACGTCAGGGCCAGGGGCGACCAATGCGATTACAGGCATTGCCACAGCGTATACCGACTCGATTCCGATGGTGGTGATTTCGGGTCAGGTTGCCACGCCTGCGATTGGTACGGATGCTTTCCAAGAGATTGATATGATTGGTATTTCACGTCCTTGTGTGAAACACAATTTCTTGGTCACAGATATTCACGAATTGGCGGTAACGATTAAAAAAGCCTTCCAAATCGCTCAATCAGGTCGCCCAGGTCCTGTGGTTGTGGACATCGCGAAAGACGTTACGCAAGCGATGGCGAAGTTCAGCTATCCGCAAGAAGATGTGTTTATTCGCTCGTATCAGCCTGTAACTCAAGGTCATACAGGACAAATCAAAAAAGCCATTTCTATGTTGGCGGCGGCGAAACGTCCCTTGGTTTACTTTGGCGGCGGCGTGGTGCTGGGCAATGCTTCGCAAGAACTAATTGATTTTGTTCGCTTAACGGGCGTTCCGTGTACTGGTACATTGATGGGCTTGGGTGCTTATCCGTCAGATGATGGTCAGTATTTGGGCATGCTCGGTATGCACGGTACATACGAAGCCAACTTGGCGATGCAAAACGCCGATGTGGTGGTGGCGGTTGGTGCACGTTTTGATGACCGCGTGGTGTCTGTGCCGACCAAATTCATGGAAAAAGCCAAAAAAATCATTCACATTGACATTGATCCGTCAAGCATTTCTAAACGCGTGAAAGCCGATATTCCGATTGTGGGCGACGTAAAAAACGTGTTGCAAGAAATGAAATGCTTGTGGCAAAAACAAAATATGGCATTGAATGATGCGTATTTGGATAAATGGTGGCAAACCTTGTTGGCTTGGCGTGAGCGCGATTGCTTGCGTGTGCCGTCTGCGGAAGACGAATTGATTTTGCCGCAAATGGTGGTGCAAACCTTGGCAAAAGTAACGAATAACGATGCCATCATTACATCAGACGTGGGGCAACACCAAATGTTTGCCGCACAATATTATCCGTTTAAACGTCCGCGTCAATGGCTCAATTCAGGCGGTTTGGGTACGATGGGTGTGGGCTTGCCTTATGCCATGGGCGCGTATCTTGCCGACCCAACTAAAGACGTGTGCTGCATCACAGGCGAAGGCTCGATTCAAATGAATATTCAAGAATTGAGCACTTGCTTTCAGTATAAATTGCCGATTAAAACCATTTGTTTGAATAATGGTTATTTGGGCATGGTGCGTCAGTGGCAAGAGCTGTATTACAGCAATCGCGAATCGGAAACCTATTTTGATTCCTTGCCAGATTTCGTGAAGTTGGCGGAAGCTTATGGACACGTTGGTATGCGCATTGAAAAAGCATCTGATGTGGAAGGCGCGTTGCGCGAAGCCTTGGCATTGAAAGACCGTTTTGTGTTCTTGGATTTCATTACCGACCGCAAACAAAACGTGTTCCCGATGGTGGGCAATGGCAAAGGTTTGGACGAAATGGTGTTGCCGCCGCATATGCGCGAAAGCAAAGCCGACAGCGATGTCAATGACGTAAACGACCGTGATTACAACACTAAACAGGTGCCATGATGCGACATATTCTTTCTATCTTAATGGAAAACGAATCGGGTGCGATGAGCCGTGTCGTGGGTTTGTTTTCTGCGCGTGATTACAATATTGACTCATTGTCGGTTGCGCCGACCGAAGACAAAACTTTGTCGCGCATGACCATTGTTACCAGTGGCGATGAAAACGTGATTGAACAAATCACCAAGCAACTCAATAAATTAGTTGAAGTGGTAAAAGTGGTGGACTTAAACGAAAGCCGCTATGTTGAACGCGAATTGATGTTGGCAAAAGTGCGCGCCATTGGCAAAGACCGCGATGAATTATTGCGTTTGGCGGAAATTTACCGCGGTCGCGTGGTGGACGTGAGCGACAAAAGTTACACCATTGAAGTGACAGGCACGAGCGATAAACTGGATTCTTTCTTGGAAGCCGTGAGCAAAGGCTTGATTTTGGAAGTGGTGCGAACAGGCGCAGCAGGCATCGGTCGCGGCGAGCGCATTGTGCGCATTTAAATGAAACGCAATCTGCAGACGGCATCATTGGCATTTTGTGCCGTCTGCACAAGCTAAAGTTGTATTTTTAAACATTTTTTATTTAACACTCTGCATAGATAAAGGAAAGTAAATGCAAGTTTTTTACGATAAAGACGCTGATTTGTCATTGATTCAAGGCAAAACCGTTGCCATCATCGGTTATGGTTCACAAGGTCATGCCCACGCCGCTAACTTGAAAGATTCAGGTGTGAAAGTGGTGATTGGCTTGCGTCAAGGTTCATCTTGGAACAAAGCCGTTGCCGCTGGTCATGACGTGCGCAGCGTTGCCGAAGCAACCAAAATCGCCGATGTGGTGATGGTGTTGTTGCCTGATGAAACCGCTCC
>JAUNMN010000007.1:10841-50582 GCA_030531795.1 Neisseria sp. | reverse complement strand
AAGCAACCAAAATCGCCGATGTGGTGATGGTGTTGTTGCCTGATGAAACCGCTCCTGCTGTTTACAACGCCGAAATTCACGCCAACTTGAAAGCTGGCGCGGCTTTGGCATTTGCTCACGGCTTTAACGTACACTACAACCAAATCGTGCCTGCTAAAGATGTAGACGTGATTATGGTTGCGCCTAAAGGCCCAGGTCATACCGTACGCAGCGAATACCAAAAAGGTGGCGGTGTGCCAACTTTAATCGCGGTTTACCAAGACAACACTGGCAAAGCACGCGACATCGCTTTGTCTTACGCAGCAGCCAACGGCGGCACTAAAGGCGGCGTGATTGAAACCAACTTCCGTGAAGAAACCGAAACCGATTTGTTCGGCGAACAAGCAGTATTGTGCGGCGGCGCGGTTGAATTGGTGAAATGTGGCTTTGAGACTTTGGTAGAAGCTGGCTACGCACCTGAAATGGCATACTTTGAATGCTTGCACGAATTGAAATTGATTGTGGATTTGATGTACGAAGGCGGCATTGCCAACATGAACTACTCAATTTCAAACAACGCAGAATACGGCGAATACGTTACTGGCCCAGAAGTGGTAACGCCTGCAACTAAAGAAGCGATGAAAAAAGCCTTGTACCGCATTCAATCAGGCGAATACGCGAAAATGTTCATTCAAGAAGGCGCAACCAACTACGCGTCTATGACTGCTCGTCGTCGCTTGAACGCCGACCATCAAATTGAGAAAGTGGGCGCACAATTGCGTTCAATGATGCCTTGGATTGCCAAAAACAAACTGGTAGACCAAGACAAGAACTAATTTGCTAAAGCGGATTGAGTTGATTTAATTCATTGAAAAGCAAGCGTTTCATTTAATTTAAAAGTTTGTTGTTCATCAAATCGGGTAAACATTGTGTGCTAACACAGTTTTTGCCCGATTTTTGTTTTTGGGTTTTGATGCCGTCTGCACACTTTGTCAGCGCAAACTGCAGACGGCAGCACAAACATTTTGGTGTATAATTTGCCGTTTTCTTGGATACGAATTGAGTTTCTGCGCGATGGAAACAGAAAAAAACAGCGAAACGGGCGCGATTCGCGCACGTTGGCGACAAAACAGCATTTATCTTTTACCCAACTCGTTCACAATCGCCGCTTTATTTTCGGCATTTTTTGCCATCACTCAAGCCATGCACGGGCATTTTGAATCGGCGGCGATTGCGGTGTTCATTTCCATGTTGTTAGACGGCATGGACGGCAGGGTCGCACGTTGGACAAACTCACAAAGCGCGTTTGGCGAACAATTAGACAGCTTGGCGGACATGGTGAGTTTTGGCGTTGCGCCCGCTTTGATTGTATACAAATGGCAGCTTTGGCAATTTGGCAAACTGGGTTATTCGGTGGCGTTTGTGTATTGTGCTTGCGCCGCTTTGCGTTTGGCATTGTTCAACACGCTGATTGGCAAAGTGGATAAACGCTGGTTCATCGGCATTCCCAGTCCAACGGCAGCGGCTTTGTTGGTTGGTTTGATTTGGGTGAACCACAGCTACGGCGGTTTAGACGGCGTGCAATGGTTTGCGCTGCTGCTCACTTTGTTTGCGGGTTTGTCTATGGTGGTGCAAATTCCATTTTGGAGTTTCAAAGAAATCAATGTTCGTCGCAAAGTGCCGTTTTTCATGATGATTTTGGCGATGTTGGTGGTGGCAGTGGTTGCCGTGTCGCCGTCTTTGGTTTTGTTTTTGTTTTTCTTGGGCTACAGTCTGTCGGGCTATGTTTGGTTTGCACGCAGATGGTGGCGCAAAAAACGTTAAGCGAATGAATGATGCCGTCTGCAGCACCGTAAACTGTCCCTATAGCTTCGCAATGGGACGCTCTTCGGCTGCAGACGGCATGATTTTTTTGAACCATATTTGAGAATAATTTCGGGAGAGAGAAATGTGGGGTTGGGAAATCATCGCGGCATTGTTGGCGGTGGGCGTGTTCGCAGGTTTTATCGCGGGTTTGTTCGGCGTGGGTGGCGGCTTGATTTTGGTGCCTGTAGTGTTGTGGCTGTTGCAAGTGCAGGGCATAGACAATGGCTACGCGCAACATCTTGCCATCGGCACATCATTTGCGGTGATGGTGTTCACCTCGTTTTCCAGCGCGCGCGCGCAGTACAAAAAACAGGCGGTGGACTGGGCTGTGTTTCGGTCTATGTCGGGTGGTGTGTTAATCGGCGTGGCTTTGGGCGCAATCATCGCGCAATATTTGCCGAACACGGGTTTGCAAATTTTTTTCATCGTGTTCACGGTCATCATCGCGGTTCGCGCTTTGATGGGCATAAAACCCACACCAACACGCGCTTTGCCTAAAACGGGCGGTTTGTTCGGTGCAGGCGGCATCATCGGCGTGTTGTCGAGTTGGGTTGGCATCGGTGGCGGTTCGCTGACCGTGCCATTTTTGACTTTTTGCAATGTGCCCGTGCATCGTGCGGTTGGCACGTCAGCCGCGCTCGGTTGGCCGATTGCGGTGGCAGGCACGCTGGGCTACATTTGGTCGGGCTGGGGTATGGCAAACTTGCCAGCGCAGGCGGTGGGTTTTGTCTACTTGCCAGCGGTGGCGATTTTGGCGATTGCCACAACCATAGGCGCACCTTTGGGCGTGAAAACCGCGCACAAACTCTCGCCTGAACGGCTTAAGCTCGGTTTTGGTTTACTATTGATGGTCATCGCTTTGCGCATGTTGTTTAAAGTGTTGGCGAACTAAAGAAATGATTTGAAAGAAAAATATGCCGTCTGCAGTGTTGAATTGCAGACGGCATTTGTTTTGCAAAATCAGTGCATCAGTTCAGCCAGCCGAAAAAGCCGACGAGTTGCCAAACCGCCCACGCGCTCACGCTCAAACCTGCAACGAAGCGCACCGCTTTGTGTTGCAAGAAACTTTTTAACTGGCTGGCAAACACGCCCATTGCCAACAAATTAGGCAAAGTGCCCAAAGCAAACGCTGCCATCGCCAAGCCGCCTTGCCATGCGCCGCCGCTGCCCAAAGCGTATAAAGACGCGCTGTACACCAAACCGCAAGGCAGCCAGCCCCACAACAAACCAACCGCAAAACTGCCAGCCGTACTCTTAATCGGCAACAGGCGATTGAGCAGCGGATTGAGTTGTCGCCAAATCGGTTTGCCGATGGCTTCAATATGACGCGCAAAACCTGCGATGCCTGCCAAATACAAACCCAAACACAGCAACAAAACATTCGCGCCGATGAACAAACCGTTTTGCAGATTGCGCGTTTGGTCTAAAGAAATGCCCAAGCCACCTAATGCGCCCAAAACCACGCCGATGGCAACATAACTGCTCACACGCCCAAAATTCAGCAAGAAAATAAGCGTTATGCGATTTAAATTAGGTGGAAGTTGCAAAGCAAAAGCCGATGACAAACCACCGCACATGCCAACACAATGCCCGCCACCAAAAAAACCGAGCAAAAAAAGCGTGAAAAAAGAAAAGTCTGTGTTCATGATGAAAAAACGTTTTAATTTGAGCGAATTATAGCCGATTTATTGCGCATTTATGGCACGCAATATTTTGCTAATAAACGAATGCCGTCTGCAGTTTTATGTTTTTTTAAAAATAGCTATTTTATTGCAAAAAAGAATATCAAGTAGAATGAAAATGGATAACTTGCTATAATAGTAAAATAATATTTTAAAAAATATTTTTTAATGCAATTTTATGCTAACTTTTTGGGGTGTGCACCCCAAAAGTAATCACAAAAAAAGCGTGATTTTTTAAAAAGACTGTCCTATTATGCACACTTACATAAACTTACATAAATCGTGATTATGTTAATCACGATGTTTTTTCACACTACCATGAGGAGAATCAACATGAATCCAGCATTAACCACCAAATTTGTTTTAGGCACTTTGGCAGCCGCTTTGTTGGCAGCTTGTTCGCCTAGTGAGAAAAAAGCCGATGCGTCTGCGCCAGCTGCGTCTGATGCCAGCGCAGCCAGTGCTGCCGCGCCGAAAAAATTGGCGATTACCGCGATTGTGGAACACCCAGCTTTGGATGCGGTGCGCAAGGGCGTGATTGATGAGCTGAAAGAAAAAGGCTACGAAGAAGGTAAAAACTTGAGCATTGATTTCCAAAGTGCGCAAGGCAACACCGCCAACGCGGCGCAAATCGCGAAGAAATTTGTGGGCGACAATCCTGATGTGATTGTGGCGATTGCGACACCAAGTGCGCAGTCTGTGGTGGCGGCAACCAAAACCATTCCTGTGGTGTTTGGTGCGGTAACCGACCCTGTGGCAGCTAAATTGGTGCCAAGTTGGGAAGCGTCTGGTGGCAATGTAACGGGCGTTTCAGACGAATTGCCGCTTGAGCCGCAAATTGATTTGATGAAAAAAATCGTGCCAACTGTGAAAAACATCGGCTATGTGTACAGCCCTGGCGAAGTGAATTCGACAACGGTTTTGGAGCAATTGAAAGCCAAATTAGAGCCACAAGGCATCAAATTGGTGGTTGCGCCTGCACAACGTTCGTCTGATGTTTTGACTGCCGCGCGTAGCTTGAACGGCAAAGTGGACATGATTTACACGTCTTTGGACAACAATGTCGTGTCGCAATTTGAATCTATGTACAAAGCGGCGGTGGAAATGAAAACGCCGTTGGTAGCTGCGGACACGGATTCGGTTAAACGTGGCGCAACTGCGGCTTTGGGCGTGAACTACTACGACATGGGTCGCAAAGCAGGTGGTCAAGTGCTGGAAATTTTTGCAGGCAAAAAAGCAGGCGAGATTGCCCCAGTTCGCATGGACACTTTGGACTTGTTCTTGAGCAAGAAAAACGCGGCAGCAACGGGCGCGACTTTGTCTGATGCCTTGTTGAAAGAAGCGAAAGAAGTTCAAGAATAATGGCTTAACGCTTGATTAAATTTGGATTTCAGCCGACTGTTCGGGTCGGCTGACTTTCGCATTTATGCGTTTGATTTTGGGTTTGGCGTGGGTTTGCGCTCAAACCCAAATCTGCAGACGGCAAAATGTATTCGGTTTGAGTTTTGAGTAAAGATTAGGAGCATCCGATGAGCATCATTGCTTTTTTTGGTGGCATTGAGGCAGGTTTGATTTATGCCTTGGTGGCACTGGGTGTGTTGATTTCGTTTCGGATTTTGGATTTCCCCGATTTAACTGCAGACGGCAGTTTTCCTTTGGGTGCGGTGGTGTTTGCCATCTGCATCATGGCGGGCGTGAATCCATGGTTGGCGTGTGCGATTGCGGCGGTGGCAGGTGCCTTGGCGGGTATGCTAACCGCATGGCTGAACGTGGGCTTGAAAATCTTGCCTTTGTTGGCGAGTATTTTGGTGATGGTTGCTTTGTATTCCATCAATTTGCGCATCACCGACGGCACGCCAAACATTCCTTTAATCAATACGCCTAGCGTGTTTTCGCCTTTTGTGGCTGAAGATTTGAGCAATCAATTTTGGGTTCAGCCAGCGATTATTTTGCTGTTTGTGATTGCCGCTAAACTGGCTTTGGACTGGTTTTTCAACACCAAAACAGGTTTGGCAATGCGTGCCACAGGCGTGAACGCGCGCATGGCAAAAGCGCAGGGCGTGGCAACTTCCAAAATGATTGTGTTGGGCATGGCGATTTCTAACGCCTTGATTGCTTTGGCAGGTGCCTTGTTTGCACAAACAACAGGCAGCGCAGACTTGGCAAGCGGCATCGGCACGATTGTGATTGGCTTGGCAGCTGTGATTATCGGCGAAAACTTGGTCGCCAAACGCCAAATTTTGTGGATTACCTTATCAGCGATTTTCGGTGCTTTGGTTTACCGTTTGGTGATTTCATTTGCTTTGGGCAACGAATTTTTGCAAGGCATAGGCGTGAAGCCAACCGATTTGAACTTGATTACCGCCGTTTTGGTGGTGATTGCCTTGCGTTTGCCTGCGATTAAGCGTTATTTGAAAAGGAAGCAAACATCATGATGCGAGCAGAAAATTTAAAAATCACCTTTAACGCAGGTACGCCGATTGAAAACCCAGCCATGCGCGGCATGACTTTGCACATCAAAAAAGGCGAGTTTGTAACCGTGATTGGCAGTAACGGCGCAGGCAAATCCACATTTTTGAACGCCATCAGCGGCGATTTATTGGTGGACAGCGGTAGCTTGCACATTGATGGTGTTGATGTAACCAAAATGCCAGCGCATCAGCGTGCAGGCTTGGTGGCACGCGTGTTTCAAGACCCTTTGGCTGGCACTTGCGAAGCCTTGAGCATTGAAGAAAACATGGCTTTGGCATATTCACGTGGGCAAAAACGAGGTTTGGGTTTTGCCTTGAACAAGGAAAAGCGCGAATTGTTCCGCGAAAAATTGTCGGTGTTGAAGCTGGGTTTGGAAAACCGTTTGAGCGACCGAATCGGCTTATTGTCGGGCGGACAACGTCAAGCAGTGAGCTTATTGATGGCAAGTTTGCAGCCTTCAAAAATCCTGTTGCTCGACGAGCACACCGCCGCGCTTGACCCGAAAACCGCTGCTTTTGTGTTGGAATTGACCGACCAAATTGTTCACGAAAATGGTTTAACCGCGATGATGGTAACGCACTCGATGCGCCAAGCACTCGACCACGGCAATCGCACCGTGATGTTGCACCAAGGCAAAGTGGTGTTGGACGTGGCAGACGAAAAACGCGCGGGTTTGGACGTGCCTGATTTATTGAATTTATTTGAACAAACGCGCGGCGAAAAAGTGTCGGACGATGCTTTATTATTGGGTTAAAGCCCATGATGAACTTGCCGCCTGCAGTTGCTTGGATGACTGCAGACGGCAAGTTTGACAAAATTAGCGTACAATATCAGCAGACGGCGAATGATGCCGTCTGCGTTTTTATTTTGAAATTAAAAAATCAGTATGTTATTGGATATTAATCGCTATAGTTTGAGCGTATTCATGCGTGAAATCGCGGCGCTGACCAAATTGGCGTGGCCGATGATGTTGGCGCAAATCGCCGCCATTGGCACGGGTTTTGTCGATACTGTGATGGCGGGTGCGGCTGGCAAAGACGATTTGGCGGCGGTGGCTTTGGGCTCGTCTGTGTTCGCCACAACTTATGTTACTTTTTTGGGCATCATGACCGCACTCAACCCTTTGATTGCCCAGCTTTTCGGCGCAGGAAAATTGCCAGAAGTGGGGCAAACGGGGCGACAAGGTTTGTGGTTTGGCTGCTTTTTAGGCTTGGCTGGCATGGCGTTATTATTGCTTTTGATTCAGCCGTTTATGTGGTATTTGGATTTGCCCGACAAAGTGGAAAGCATGTTCGGGCAATATGTGTTTTTTGTTGCTCTTGCCATGCCCGCGGCGATGGTGCATCGCGCTTTGCACGCCTACGCGGCGAGTTTGAATCGCCCAAAACCGATGATGTGGGTGAGTTGGGCGGCTTTGTTGTTGAATATTCCGCTGAACTATATTTTTGTTTACGGCAAATTCGGCATGCCTGCTTTGGGCGGTGCGGGTTGCGGTTTGGCGACGATGTTGGTGTTTTGGTTTAATGCCACTGCTTTGTGGATTTATATCAAAAAAAATCATTATTTTCAAAAATTTGCCTTATTTGAGCGATTTGATAAACCCGATTGGACGCGTTTAAAACAGATTTGGAAACTGGGCTGGCCGATTGGTTTTTCTTACTTTTTGGAAGTGAGTTTATTCTCTTTTATCGTGTTTTTGATTGCCAAATTTGGGGCAGACCAAGTGGCGGCGCAGCAAGTTGTCATCAGTTTGACGGGTATTATCTACATGATTCCACAGGCTTTAGGCGCGGCGAGCATGGTGCGCGTTGGTTTTGCTTTGGGCAAAGGTTGGACGCAAAAAGCGCGTTATATTTCGGGCGTTTCCTTGGTGTTTGGTTGTGCTTTGGCGGTGTTTACCATGCTGTTTTTGGTGTTTATGCGTTATCCTTTGGCGAATATGTACACCGATGATGCGGCGATTATCGCGATTGCGGTGCAGGTTTTGCTGTTTTCGGCATTTTTTCAATTCTTTGATTTTACTCAATGTATTGCGTCTTATGCCTTGCGTGGCTACAAAATCACCAAAGCGCCGATGCTGATACACGGTTTGGCGTTTTGGGGCGTGGGTTTGTTGCCAGGCTATTATTTGGCGAACGCGCAGGGCTTGGAAATTTTTGGTTTTTGGTGGGCTTTGATTGTGTCTTTGGCGGCGGCGGCGACTTTGCTGGTGTGGTTTTTGGAAAAACACAGCAAAATAATTGCACAGCAAAAAGTTTTTAAAACAAATGATTAAAATAATAAAATGTTTGAAGATGAGTTTATTGTTGTTTCTGATGTCATGCCAAAATGATGAAAGAAAAGTGCAAGCGACACAATCTATACCAGCCTATGCAGATGCAGATGCGGTTTTTCTGAAGGCAGATTTTATGATTGAACGTGGGCAAGTTTGTTTTTTGGGCAATGAAGTTTATGGGAAAGTAGATAAATTTATCTCCATTCGATGTGAAAATGGATTTGAAGGTTTTGTTGCAGACACAAGTGGCTGGAAATATCAGCAATAACCTTGTGTTAATTTGGAAAAAATAATGAATATTCAATATGATGTGGATTTAAAACCGTTTAACACTTTTACTTTGCCAGCGAAAGCCGATGCTTTTGTGAAGCTGGAAAACAGCCGTGATTTGCCTGAATTATGCCGTCTGCAGTGTTTCTCACGCGATACGGTGCTGTTTTTGGGCGGCGGCAGCAATGTTTTGTTGCAAGGCGATTATGCGGGTTTGGTGGTGTTGATGGCGAATAAGGGCGTGAGCGAAATCAAACGTGCAGACGGCAAAGTGTGGCTGCAAGCGCAGGCTGGCGAAGTGTGGCACGATTTTGTGTTGCACACGATCGACTTGGGTTTGAGCGGTTTGGAGAACTTGAGTTTAATTCCTGGGACGGTCGGCGCATCGCCCGTGCAAAACATCGGCGCGTATGGCGTGGAAGTAAAAGATGTGATTGATTCGGTTGAATGTTTTGATTTGGAAAACCAACAATTCATTACTTTGTCTAATGCCGATTGTCAGTTTGCGTATCGCGAAAGTCTGTTCAAACAAGCAGGCAAAGGGCGATATGTGATTTGTGCTGTGGTGTTTGTTTTATCAGAAAACTTCACATTGCAGGCGGCATACGGCGATTTGGCGCAAACTTTGCAGGCGATTTGTGGCGAACGTAAACCAACCGCTAAAGACGTTTCCGATGCCGTCTGCAGTTTGCGTTCACAAAAATTGCCCGACCCAAAAGTGTTGGGCAATGTCGGCAGTTTCTTCAAAAATCCTGTGATTTCGGCGCAGCAAGCCGATGATTTACAACAAGTTTATCCGAATATGCCACGCTATCCGCAAGCAGACGGCAGCGTGAAAGTGGCGGCTGGTTGGCTGATTGACCAGTGCGGCTTGAAAGGTTTTGCGATGGGCGGCGCGGCGGTGCATGAGAAGCAGGCATTGGTGTTAGTGAACAAAAATCAGGCGAGTGCTGGTGATGTGAAAGCCTTGGCGCAACACATTCAAAACGCGGTGCAAACGCGATTTGGCATTGCTTTGGAAGCCGAGCCGAATTGGTTGCCAGCGAAGGGGGCGAGTCATGACTAAAACCCGTTTGAACACTTATGAACGCATCATCGCTGCGGCTTTGCAGCTGTTTAACGATGAGGGCGAACGCAATGTCAGCACCAACCACATCGCGGCGCATTTGGGCATCAGCCCAGGTAATTTGTACTACCATTTTCGCAATAAAGAAGAAATCATTGTTCAGCTTTATCGCCAGTACAGCACCGAAATCATGGCTTGGCTGCAAGATGCGCCTTTGCCGAAAAACATCGCCGACACGGTTCATTATTTGAGTGGCATTTTTGACATTATGTGGACTTATCGCTTTTTGTTTAGCGATATGAATTTTTTATTGTCGCGCAGTGCCGAATTATTGGGCGAACACAATGAATTGACTAAAGACAAGGCTTGGCCGCTGATGTTGCGGCATTTATTGGAACTCAATCAGGCTGGTGTGTTGCAAGCAAATGAACGCGATTTGCAAGATTTGTGTTTGAATTTGTGGCTGGTGAGCAAGTATTGGTTTGACTTCGACCGCTCACTGCGTGGCAAAAACAAAATGCAAGCAAGCGTGAAACAACTGGGCGTGTTGCGTAATTTGAGTTTGATGCGACCGTACATCGCGGCGGCACATCAAGCCGAATTAGCCAGCGTGGAAGCCGAACTCAAAGCCAACGGCTCGGCAGTTTGATGTTTGTGAACAAGAATCGCGTGAACAAAATCATTTTTGCGGTGAACCCGCAAAGTGCAGACGGCATTTGTTTGGGTTCGCAGAAAAATTGCATTACAATACCGTCATTTGGCTCGTTTGAGTCGCTTAAATAGGAAGAAAAACATGGCAGAATTTAATATCGCACGTTCGGTGAACAGCAACACAGATTTAAACATCATCGGCAAAATGGCAAACCGCCACGGCTTAATCGCAGGCGCAACAGGTACAGGCAAAACCGTAACTCTGCGTAAAATGGCAGAAAACTTCAGTGCAGCGGGCATTCCCGTGTTTTTAGCGGACGTGAAAGGCGATTTGTCGGGCATCGCCAAAGCAGGCGACGGACAGGGCAAAGTGGGCGAGAAAATCGCCGAATTTGGTTTGGACGCAGCCAGTCATTTGCAAGGTTTTCCTGTGCGTTTTTGGGACGTGTTTGGCGAAACAGGCATTCCTGTGCGCGTTACCATTTCAGAAATGGGACCGATGTTGTTGGCGCGTTTGATGAATTTGAACGACACCCAAGAAGGTTTGCTCAACATCGTGTTCAAAGTTGCCGACGATAAAGGTTGGCACTTGTTGGATTTGAAAGATTTGCGTGGAATGTTGCAGTATATCTCTGATAATGCAAAAGATTTTCGCGCACAATATGGCAATGTGTCGGCGGCGAGTGTGGGCGCGATTCAGCGTCAATTACTGACTTTGGAAAACGAAGGTGCGGAGCAATTTTTCGGACAACCCGAACTCAATTTGCAAGACTGGTTGCAAACTGAAGGCGGTAAAGGTGTCATCAATATTTTGAACTCTGAAAAATTGATGCGTTCGCCACGTTTGTACAGCGCATTTTTATTGTGGTTTTTGGCGGAATTGTTTGAAAATCTGCCAGAAGTAGGCGATTTGGCGCAACCAAAATTCGTGATGTTTTTTGATGAAGCACATTTGATGTTTGATAATGCAGCGCCTGCTTTGGTGGAACAAGTAGAACAAGTGGTGCGTTTGATTCGTTCAAAAGGCGTGGGCGTGTATTTTGTTACCCAAAATCCGTTGGATTTGCCCGACACAATTTTGGGGCAACTCGGTAATCGCGTGCAACACGCTTTGCGTGCGTTCACGCCGCGCGACCAAAAAGCGGTGCGTTCAGCCGCCGAAACCTTTCGCAGCAATCCCGATTTGAAAGTGGCAGATGTGATTATTGAGTTGGGCGTGGGCGAGGCTTTGGTGTCGTTTTTGGACGAAAAAGGTATGCCAGGCATTGTGCAACGCGCGTGGATTTTGCCGCCACAATCGCAGCTGTCACCTTTGAGCGAAGACGAGCGCAATCAGCGTTTCCAAAGCGATATTTTGTATCGCCACTATCAAACTGCAGTAGACAATTTCTCGGCTTATGAAGCCTTGCAAGGCGAAGCGCAGACGGCAGCAGCCGCGGCGGAACAAGCTGCAGCGCAAGAGCAAGCGACGCAACAACAAGCTGAAGAAAAATCCGAACCAGGGATGTTTGATGGTTTTTTGGGCGGTTTGCTTGGCAGTCGCAAGAAAAGCAATCAAGGCGTGGGCTACAATGTTGCCGATGCGATTGGCAGCCAAATCAATAAGCAAGTAACCAACGCCATTTCGCGTAGCGTGATGGGCGTGATTAAAAATATGCTTAAATAACAGCGTGATATAAGCGATGCCGTCTGCAATTTGAAATTTGTTCCAACCGATAGACATCAGCGGGCAAAATATTCAGTTGCAGACGGCAGGTTTAATTTGAGAAAACATGAATCGCCAAACCTTATCTCGTCTTCCGAAAATCGTCTTTTTTGATATAGACGACACTTTACTCAATCACAAAACGCAGCAAATTGCGTCAAGCACCCGTTTGGCTTTGCAAAAATTGCGCGACAAAGGCATCATCACCGCGATTGCAACAGGGCGCACGCCAGCCGTTTTGCCGTCTGCAGTGTGCGAATTGATGGCAGAAGTCGGCATGGAAATGTTGGTGGCGATTAACGGACAATATGTGCGTTATCAAAATCAAGAGCTGGTTTCCTTTGCCATGCCTGAGCAGCAAGTTTTTGAAATTATAGAATATTTGAAGAAGTTTGATGTGGCTTACGCAGGCGTGTCGCACGATGGCATACGCGTTTCGCATGAAAGCGAAGGTTTGCTCAACGCGATGCGTGATTTGAATATCGCCTACATTCCGCCTGCTTCCGAGCAAGAAAATGCGCCGATTTATCAAATGCTGGCATTTTATCGCCAAGAACAAGCTGCTGAAATTGAAGCGAATTTACCGAGCAACATCAAAAGCGTGCGTTGGCACAAAGAGGGCGTGGACTGGTTGGATGCGAACGGTTCAAAAGCACGCGGTATTGCCGCCGCTTTGGACAAATTAGGTTTGCAAATGAGCGATGCGATGGCGTTTGGCGATGGTTTGAACGACTTGGAAATGCTGCAAGCCGTGGGTTTTGGCGTGGCGATGGGCAATGCGCACCCAGATTTACAGGCGATTGCCGATTACGTTTGCCCAAGCATTGAAAACGACGGCATTTGGCAGGCTTTATGCGATTTGGGTGTGATTGAAGCGTGAGCTTGAAGAGATGATGAAATAATTAACTTATTGTTTTATTAGTTAAAAATTTTAAAAAAGAATGACTGATGCCGTCTGCAGACGGCATGATAAAAACATGAATCAACAAGATAAACGTTTAATTGAATGGGTGCGTTTGCTGGAAGAAGCAGGGCAGGTGTTTGCTGCAGACCCCGTGCCGATTACGCAAGCTCTGCAGCAGGAAAAGCTAGAGTTTGACGAAAAATTGCTCAAACGTGCCACAATGATGGATGCAAAACAAGAATTGCGCGATGTTTTGAGCCGTCATCAGCAATGGGCAAAACTGGCTTTATTAGGGCTGACCTTGCTGTGGCTGGTGCTGGGTTTTGCCAGCACCGCTTTGCTGTTGCAACAAGCTGGGCAGAATTTCTTTTTGCTGTTGCTTTCGGTTTTGGGCGTGAACAGCCTGACTTTTGTGCTTTGGCTGCTGTTATTGAGCAGCAAAAAAACGCCAAGCAGTTTGTTGTCGCCAGCGCTTTGGTTGCGTCCGCGTCAAACAAAAGAACGTTTATTGCTGCAAGTTTATCGCCAAGAATGGCAAAAAGACGCAATAAAATGGTTTGTTGGTAAATCCAGTCATCGCTTTTGGCTTGCCAGTTTAACAGGCATGCTGTTGGCGTGTTTGCTCTTGCTTTCGGTGCGTCAATATACGTTTAACTGGGAAAGCACGATTTTGCCTGATGGCGTGTTGCTTGCGGTGGTGCAAGGTTTGGCTTGGCTGCCTGATTTGCTGGGTTTTGCTGTGCCAAGTGCGGAACAAATTACCGCTAGCCGTGTGCAACATCATATTGTTTATGCACGAGAATGGAGCAGTTTATTGCTTGCTAGCCTGATTTTATACGGTATTCTGCCGCGTTTATTGGCATTTTTGTTTTGTGCTTATCGGGCGAAAAAAGCGCAAATCGCGTTGGATTTTTCTTTGCCGTATTACCAAAAATTGCAGCAAGCGTGGCAAAAAGTGGTGGTGGACGCGGATACGCAGCAAGAGAAAAAAATAATTACAAATCAGTTGTTTGAATTAGATGAGGCGGCTGAAAAATGGGCGGTTTTATTGGAGCGAACGTGGCACGATGCGCGTTGGTTTGCAGGTGTGTTGGGGCAAAATTGGCGCGATGATGGCGTGTTGGCGGATAGGATTCAGTTGCAAGCCTATGTTGATAAGCTGGTAAGCACAAAAGCACAGCTTTTGTTGGGGGTGTCGGTGCATGCCGTGCCAGACCGCGGCGCGTTGCGACAAATTGTGCGTTTGCAAGAAGCGTCGGCGGGCGTGATGGTGCAATTATTGGCGGAACAAGACGCTGCAGGCGGCAGCGAACACGCGGTTGAGCAGTGGCAAAATGCTTTGAACGAGTGGGGCGTGTCGTTTTTATTGCCCGCACGCTATGCGCAAAATCAACGTGTTTGATGTGAATATTTCCAAAAAATAATGAGAAAACAAGCATTAAGATGAGTAAACCTTTGAATTTAGCAGTGGTGGGGCATACCAACACAGGCAAGACTTCGCTGCTGCGCACTTTATTGCGCGATGGTGAGTTTGGAGAAGTGAAAAATGCAGCAGCGACCACGCGGCATGTGGAACGTGCCAGCATAGTCGATGGCGAGCAAACCTTTGTGTATTTGTTTGACACGCCAGGTTTGGAAGACGCTGGCGGCGTGTTGGACTGGCTGGAACAGCACACCTCGCCACGTGCAGACGGCATCGAACGCATCGAAGCGTTTTTGGCGAGCGAAGCGTCGGCGGGCGATTTCAATCAAGAAGCTAAAGTGTTGCGCCAACTGTTGCAAAGCGAAGTGGCTTTGTATGTGATTGACGCGCGCGAACCTGTGTTGGCGAAATACAAAGACGAATTGAGTGTGTTGTCGTGGTGTGCCAAGCCTGTGATGCCTGTGTTTAATTTCATTGCCGAACAAGATTTGAGCGAGTGGGTGGAAATGTTGGCAAGACGCAGCCTGCATGTTTACAGCAGTTTTGATACGGTTGCCTTTGATTTTGAAGGAGAAATGCGTTTGTGGGACAACTTGGCGGCGATGGGGACGCAACGCGAAGTGTTGGATAATTTGATGCACACGCGACGCAAAGAGTGGGCGCAACTTGACGAGCAAGCACGTTTGCAAATCAGCCATTTTCTGCTCAATATTGCCGCGTACAAGCAAGAAATTGACGAAGATGAAGATAATAGTGCCACATTCAATCAAATGCAAAACACCGTGCGACAACTGGAACGTCAGCTGCATCATCAGCTGTTTCAATTGTATCGCTTTTATCAGCCCAGCTTGACTTTGGCGGATTTGGAACTCAAAACCTTGCGTCAAGATCCATTTGATTTGGATTTATTGCAAAACTACGGCATACGCACGGGCAAAGGCGCGGCGACAGGTGCGTTGCTCGGCATGGGCATAGACATCATCAGCTTGGGCGGCACTTTGGGTTTGGGAACGGCAATCGGCAGCGTCATCGGCGGCGTGTTGCCGAATGTGCAAAGCATCAGCGACAAATTGCAGGGCAAACAAACCTTGTTTTTAGACGCAGCCACGCTCACTTTGCTTGCCGCGCGTGCTTTGGAAGTGTTGCAGGCATTACAAGCGCGTGGACACGCGGCACAACAAGCGGTGGTGGTGCAAAATCAGCACGCACCTTGGCAAAATGGCGAGTTGCCGTCTGCACTCAACAAAGCGCGTAGTCGTGAAAAATGGTCGGCTTTGAACGGCTATTCTGAACCAAGTGCGCAAGAAGCTAGAGCGGAATATGCGGAACAATTGAGCCGAACATTGAAAAGTGGATAAAAAATATACTTTAAAATCAAAGTGTCATGCGTGCCGTCTGCAGTTTGAAATTGCAGACGGCATATGCTTTGAAGAGCGTTTGAAATGAATAACACAAAGCCATTTTTGATAAAACAAAACAATAAAGGTAATAAATTTTCGTTAAAAAAGCGGTTTTGAGTGTAAATTTGTTGGATTATTTCAAAATACGCTTGACGTTGCAAAAACGAAGGCGTATAGTTCGCTTCGTTCAGTTGTTAGGCAATTGAACAGTTTCTCCTCTATTTCTCCTTTGTAGACTTGGCACACATTTGAAAAAATGTGTGCATTTTTTTGTCTGCAGATTTTGTTTGGATTTGTTTTGCGCGGTTTGGCTGAATATTTTGCTGAAAATCGGCGGTTGAGAATTCGATAGATGAAATTTGAATATAAACGAAAATTTTTTGTTGTTTTGAATACAAAATGAAGTTTTCTTTTAAACATTTTTTCTAAACCGTTGAGATGTGCAAATATCGGCTTAAGAATTGCAAAGTTTAAGATATTGTCTTGACGTGTAAAATGCTTTGGCGCATAATTGCGTCCGTTGAGTAGCTGAGCTGGCTGCTTGACAGTTTCTCCTCTATTTCTCCTTTGTAGACTTGGCACACATTTGAAAAAATGTGTGCATTTTTTTGTCTTTTGCTTACAGATTTTCGTTTTCTGCGATTTTTTGTTGTTTATTGAATGAATTGTGTTTGAAATCGAAAATTGTTGTTTTGTTTTTTCGTTTGGCTGAATAGACGATGCCGTCTGCGATGTTGGGCAACGATGAATGTGAAATGAAAAACGGGTTTCATCGTTGGAAACGGCAATGCAGACGGCAAGGTTTTGCTTTTTAAAGCGAATAAATTTCACAAAGCCATTCAATTTTTCAATTTTCAAGCTGCGATTTGGGTTTGGCTGGCGATGAGTTGGTTCAATCTAATTTCAGCAAGCTGTCTTCTTTCACTTCTTCCATCACCACATAGCTGCGGCTTTCGCTGGCGGCAGGCAGTTGCAGCAAAATATTGCCGAGCATATTGCGGTACGCCGACATATTGGGCAGGCGGACTTTGATTAGGTAGTCGTATTCGCCTGAAACCAAATGGCATTCTAAAATTTGCGGCACTTTCAACACTTCGCGACGAAATTCTTCAAAGATGTTGCCTGATTTGGATTGTAGTTTTATTTCTACAAAAACCAGCAGACTTTGCCCTAAAGCGTGTGGATTTAAGTGGGCGTGGTAGCCTGTGATGATGCCTTCGCGTTCCAAACGGCGAACGCGTTCGGTTACGGGCGTGGTGGACAGTCCCACTTTTTCTGCTAATTCGGTCATTGGAATACGTGCATTTTCTTGGAGTTGGGCAAGAATTTTGCGGTCGGTTTTGTCTAATTCTTTCATGGTCATTCACTGTATTTTTGTTAAAAAATAGGTTTTATGGTTTATTTTAACCGAAAAATAAGGAAATAAAACTATTCATTTTGAAATAAACTTATGAACTTCACTAAACAAACAATTTTGACACACAATTGAAACACAACATCAAGGAGAAAAAGATGAAAGTCGTGGTTTTGGGCGCGGGCGTGATTGGCGTGAACACCGCGTGGTTTTTGCAGCAAGCTGGGCATGAAGTGGTGGTGATTGACCGTGCTTCAGGGGCAGCGGAGGAAACCAGTTTTGCGAATGCGGGGCAATTGTCTTATGGCTACACCACGCCTTGGGCAGCGCCAAGCATTCCTTTGAAGGCAGCGAAATGGTTGTTGCGTCCGCATTCGCCTTTGATTATGCGCCCCGATGGCAGCTGTTTTCAGTTTGAGTGGATGCGCCAAATGTTGCACAACTGCACCAACGCGCGTTACAAGAAAAACAAAGAACGCATGGTGCGGATTTCGGAATACAGCCGTGCGATGTTTCGCGATTTGGTGAACGAAACGGGCATTGAGTTTGACGGTCAACAAAAAGGCACTTTGCAGATTTTTCGCACCGAAAAAGAAGTGCAGGCGGCAAAAAGCGATATGGCGGTGTTGGCGGAATATGGCGTGCCGTTTCAGGAATTGAGTGCCAGCGAGTGCGTGCAATTTGAACCCGCTTTGGCGAAAACTGCAGGCAAATTGGCTGGGGCTTTGCATTTGCCGAACGACGAAACGGGCGATTGTCATTTGTTCACCCAAAAATTGGCGGCTTTGTGCCAAGAAAATGGCGTGAAATTTTATTTCAATCACGCGATTGAACGTTTGGAATTTGAAGGCAAACGGATTACGGCAGTACGTGCAGGCGGCAAACGTTTTGAAGCCGACCATTTTGTGTGCGCTTTGGGCAGTTTCAGTCGCCCAGCCTTGGAACAATTGGGTTTGAAATTGCCTGTTTACCCTGTGAAAGGCTATTCACTGACGATTCCGATTACCGATGCCGCCGCCGCACCGCAGTCTACGGTGTTGGATGAGACGTATAAAGTGGCATTGACGCGTTTGGGCGAACGCATTCGCGTGGGCGGTACGGCGGAATTGTCGGGCTACGAAATTCATTTAAGTCCAGCGCGTCGCCAAACTTTAGAGTTGGTGGTCAATGATTTGTTTCCGAACAGCGGCGACATGAAAAACGCGCGTTTTTGGAGCGGTTTGCGTCCGATGACACCCGACAGCGTACCGCTGATTGGCGCGTGTGGTTGGGAAAATTTAACGCTCAACACAGGACACGGCACTTTAGGTTGGACGATGGGCGCGGGTTCGGGCAAGTTGGCGGCGGATTTGGTGAGTGGTAACACGCCCGAAATTCAAGCCGATGATTTGGGTTTGAATCGTTATCTGTGATTGAAGTTTGTAGCCGATTTGAATAGAATTTCATCTTTATTTTTGGCTAACCATTTAGGCTAAAATCTTGATGCCGTCTGCATTTTGTATCATTGCAGACGGCATGGGTTTGCCGTCATTCGCGAAATCAAAAGGAAAAATCATGCGTCCATTGCGTGCTGAAATCAGATTAGACCGTTTGCGTCAAAACTATCAAACTTTGCGTGAAATTCAAGGTGGCAAGCTGTTGGCGGTGGTCAAAGCCGATGCTTATGGACACGGCGCTTTGCGTTGTGCGCATGCTTTGGCGGACTTGGCAGACGGTTTTGGCGTGGCAAGCATAGAAGAAGCGATTGCTTTGCGTGAACACGGCATAGCCAATCCAATTGTGTTGCTTGAGGGCGTGTTTGAAGCGAGCGAATATGCTTTGGTGGACGAATATTGTTTGTCGCCCGTGGTTGGCAATCAGTGGCAACTGGAAGCCTTGTTGCAACACGATTGGCAACAAAAAGCTACAGTTTGGCTGAAAATGGACAGCGGTATGCACCGAGTTGGCATTTTTCCGCATAATTTTGCGGCGGCTTACACCGCTTTGCAACAAAGTGGCAAAGTAGAAAATATCGTGAAAATGACGCATTTTGCCTGTGCTGACGAAGAAGAACGCGCCACAACCGAACGACAAATTGAAATCTTTGATTTGGCAACTGAAGGTTTGGAGGGCGAAGCGAGTTTGTGCAATTCCGCAGGCGTGTTGGCGTATCCGACTGCGCGACGCGAATGGGGGCGCACGGGTTTGGCATTGTTTGGCGTAGACCCGTTTTTGGCAAACGACCCACGTTTGCAACCTGTGATGCGTTTGGTGAGCAAGGTGTTTGCCGAACGCGTGTTGCAACCGCAAGAACCGATAGGCTATGGTGCAACATTTTACACCAAACGTTCTACGCGCGTGGGTTTGGTGGCGGGCGGTTATGCAGACGGCTATCCGCGTCGCGCTTTAACTGACACGCCTGTCGCGATTGATGGCACGCGCAGCCGCATCATCGGACGCGTGTCCATGGACATGCTGACGGTGGAATTGAACGACCATCAAGGCATCGGCTCGGAAGTGGAATTGTGGGGCGACACGGTGAGCGTGAACGAAGTTGCCGCGCGTGCAGGCACGATTGCTTATGAAGTGCTGACCCATCTCAAACGCGCAAAAATGGTTTACATCGATTGAACATCAACCTGCAGACGGCATCATTGGCAACAAGAATGCCGTTTTTTTATTTGGACACACACATGAACACAAGCCACGCACAACAAGCCGTCATCAGCCGCAAACCCTTGGACTGGGCAGCGATGGCGGCGCAAAAAATCATTGAATCGGGCGAAAAATTACGGATTGTGCAGGAAAGCGAACGCCTGAAAATTCGCCCCGCTTATTTTGAACAAGGCATCGCTCATGCCTTGCCGCACATCGTGTTGCGTGAAAGCGTGGCGGCGCGTTTGCAGCAAGCTGCAGACGGCATGCCAAGCGGTTTTGGTTTGCTGGTGTTGGACGGCTGGCGACCGATTGCGGTGCAACAGGCTTTGCGTGCGCAATTTCGGCAAACCATTGTCGCGCAACACCCAAACTGGACGGCGGAACAAGTGTTGGCGGAATTGAATGATTTCGTTGCCGACCCCGATAATGCCGCCATGTGTCCGCCGCACAATACGGGCGGTTCGGTGGACGTTACCTTGTTGGATTTGGCAACAGGGAAAGCGGTGGAGATGGGAACGGCGTTTGACGAAACGCATGAACGTTCACACAGCGCGGCTTTGGAAGTGCAGACGGCAGCGTGCGATGAACGCGCCAGAATCGCGCGGCGCGTGTTGATACACGGCATGGCGGCGGCGGGGTTCAGCAATTTGCCAACCGAGTGGTGGCATTTTGATTATGGCAATCAAAACTGGGCGTATTTTTACGATGAATCGCATGCGATTTATGGTCAGGCAAGTTTTGAGTAACACGCTGTTTATTATTTGTTTTTGATGCCGTCTGCAGGCGAAGTGCAAGCGTTGCGATGCCGTCTGCAGTTTCTTGCTTGAAGCGAGCCTGTTTTTTCGGCTACTATTTCGCTGCAGCTTGTTTCATAAAATTATTCAAATCAAGTCATAAAATCAAAACATCATCTACAACAAAGGAGAACATCATGACTTTAATCGCAGCCGACAACCATTTGCTTTTGTGGGCATTTTTGATGGTGGGCGCAACAGTGTCCATCTTGCTCGAACAACATCCGCGCTTTGGTGGCAAAATTCCTGGGGCGGTGATTGCGCTCATCATCGGTTTGGGCGCATCTAATTTGGGGCTGATTCCAACCGATGCGCCTGTTTACGACGCGGTTTGGGGCTACATCGTGCCGCTGGCGATTCCGCTTTTGCTGTTTCAGCTGGACATGCACGCGCTGTTTAAGGAAAGCGGACGTTTGCTGATTATTTTTCTGATTAGCTCGCTTGGCACGATTATTGGCACGCTGGCGGCGTTTGCTTTATTGTCCAAACACATTCCCGAGTTGGACAAACTCGCTGGCATGATTTCGGCATCATACACGGGCGGTGGCGTGAATTTCGCGGCAATGACGGCGCGTTTAGAACCCAGCCAAACCATGACCGCCGCAGCGATTGTTGCCGATAATTTGATGATGGCGTGTTACTTTTTCATCTTAATCGGCGTGGCAGGCAGCGCTTGGGTGCGCCGAACCTGGGGCAGTTCTGCCAACGCTTCATACGAAGTTGAACAGGGCAATTACTGGAAAGCCAAAGAAATTTCTTTGCAAAACATTGCTTTGTCGTTTGCGGCGGCGGTGGCTTTGGTGGCGATTGCGTTTAGCGTGTCTAAAGCGATGAAAGCGTGGCTGGGCGCGGGCGACAATGTGGCGGAAGAATTGCTGTTTGCTTTGGTGAGCGACAAATATTTGCTGCTCACCAGCTTGACTTTGCTGTTCATTACGGTGTTTCGCGGACAAAGTCGCAAACTGGTGGGCAGTCAAGAGCTGGGCATGTATGGCATTTATTTGTTTTTTGTGGTCATCGGCATTCCCGCGTCGATTGAGTTGATTTTTGCCAACGCGCCTTTGCTGTTTGTGTTTACCTTAATCATCGCGGTATTGAATTTGCTGTTCACGCTTTTAGTGGGCAAGTTGTTGCGATTCAGCGTGGAAGAAATCGTGTTGGCGTGTAATGCCAACATCGGCGGCCCAACAACCGCCGCCGCGCTTGCCATCAGCAAAGGTTGGCGTGGTTTGGTCGGCCCGATTTTACTGGTCGGCACAGTCGGCTACATCATCGGCAACTACATCGGCATGCTGGTTTACACGCTAGTGCGATGAGCGCGTGGCTTGTCAAATGCGGCAAATATCGTTATAAAGCCTGTTTACCGAATCGATGCCGTCTGCAGTGTGAATGAACTGCAGACGGCATCGCCCTGAAAGATAAAAACACGAGCCAAATCATGAGTATATGCGAAACCGAAACTTTAGCTTTAACCAAACAGTTAATCGCCGAGCAGTCGATTACGCCAGACGACAAAAATTGCCAAACGCTTTTGCGTCAGCGTTTAGAAAAAATCGGTTTTGTGGTGGAAGAAATGCACTTTGGCGACACCAAAAACATTTGGGCAAGACGCGGCAGTGCTTCGCCCGTTTTGTGTTTTGCAGGGCATACCGATGTTGTGCCAACAGGACCGATAGAACAATGGACTTCGCCGCCGTTTGAACCGACCGAACGCGATGGCAAATTGTTTGGACGCGGCACAGCCGACATGAAAACCAGCATCGCGGCATTTGTTACCGCCTGCGAGCGTTTTGTCTCTGAAAATCCCAATCACAGCGGCAGTTTGGCTTTGCTGATTACTTCCGATGAAGAAGGCGATGCCCACGATGGCACAACGCGGGTGGTGGACGCACTCAAAGCACGCGGCGAGCTGATTGATTATTGCATTGTCGGCGAGCCAACTGCAGTTAACCGTTTGGGCGACACGATTAAAAACGGCAGACGCGGTTCGCTGTCGGGCAGTTTGTTGGTGAAAGGCAAACAAGGACACATTGCCTATCCGCATTTGGCGATTAATCCCGTGCATGAATTTGCTCCAGCCTTGGCGGATTTGGTTGCCGAGCAGTGGGACAATGGCAATGCGTATTTTCCGCCAACGGGTTTTCAAATTTCCAATATCCACGCAGGTACGGGCGCGACCAACGTCATTGCAGGCGAGATGGAAGTCAAATTCAATTTCCGTTTTTCTACCGAGCAAACTGCAGACGGCATCAAACAACGCGTGCATCAAATTTTGGACGCACACGGCGTGAACTACGATTTGAAATGGTCTTTATCGGGACAACCGTTTTTGACTGAAGCAGGGCGTTTGACCGAAGTGGCACAAGCGGCGATTGCCCAAGTTTGCCAAGTGAATGCCGAACTTTCTACCAGCGGTGGCACGTCTGACGGACGTTTTATCAAAGCCATCGCCCGCGAATTGATTGAACTTGGACCAGTCAATGCCAGCATTCATCAAATTGATGAACACATTGAATTGAGTGCGATTAGTGAATTATCCGCGATTTATGAAAATATGATTGAGCGATTGTTAAACCATTGATAATGAAACAATTGATGAGTATAAAGGACAAGAAAATGAACCCGAAACCTCGCCATTTTTTGAAATTATTAGACTATTCCGCCGAACAAATTGAAGAACTCTTAAACCTATCCAGCCAGCTAAAAGCCGACAAAAAAGCAGGACGCGAAGAGCAGCGTTTGCGTGGCAAAAACATCGCTTTGATTTTTGAAAAAACATCGACGCGCACGCGTTGTGCTTTTGAAGTGGCGGCACGCGACCAAGGCGCAGGCGTAACCTATCTTGAACCGAGCGGCAGCCAAATCGGACACAAAGAAAGCATCAAAGACACCGCGCGCGTATTGGGCAGAATGTATGACGGCATCGAATATCGCGGTTTTGGGCAACATATTGTGGAAGAGTTGGCGGCGTATGCAGGAGTGCCAGTATTCAACGGTTTGACCGACGAATTTCACCCCACTCAAATGCTGGCAGATGTGTTGACCATGCGTGAACACGCCAACAAACCTTTATCACAAATCGCTTACGCTTATGTTGGCGATGCCCGTTACAATATGGGCAATTCGCTGTTGTTGGTGGGGGCGATTTTGGGCATGGACGTACGCATTGCCGCGCCGAAATCGCTGTGGCCAAGTGCCGAAATCATCGCCAAAGCCGAAGTGTTGGCACAAGAAAGTGGTGCAAAAATCACCATCTCAGAAGACGCGAAAGCGGCGGTGAACGGCGTGGATTTCATTCACACCGATGTGTGGGTGAGCATGGGCGAGCCGACTGAAGTGTGGCGTGAACGCATTGATTTATTGAAAGATTATCGTGTTACCAGCGATTTGATGGCGGCGGCGAATAATCCGAATGTGAAGTTTATGCACTGTTTACCCGCTTTTCACAACCGCGAAACCAAAGTTGGCGAATGGATTTACCAAACCTTCGGTTTAGATGGTGTGGAAGTGACCGAAGAAGTGTTTGAAAGCGAAGCCAGCATAGTGTTTGACCAAGCCGAAAACCGTATGCACACCATTAAAGCGGTGTTGGTGTATTTGTTGGCATAATTTGGCTGTGCCGTCTGCAGTGTGTTGAATGTGCAGACGGCAAATCGCTAATCAAAGCCTAATTTTCGGCGTTTATCATGCGAAAAATCACACAAACACACACACTTTTTATTTATTCCAAAAGGCATATCATGAAAAAATTAACACTCACGCTTCTGGCTGCGGCGGCTTTGTTCTCCACAACTTCAGCTTTAGCCGATGACGACCGTGCGTATTACGAAAAAAATCGTGCGTCATTTATTTCGCATGATGCGGCGGCTAAAGCGGCGGTGGCGGCGGTTGGCGGCGGCAGAGTGAAAGAAGTGGATTTTGAAAACAAAGGCAGTCGAGCTGTTTTTGAAGTAGAAATTTTAGGAAATTCAGGCGAGTGGGACGTAATAGTCGATGCCAAAACAGGCAAAATTCTTTCGCGAACTCAAGACGATTAAAGCAACAAAAAATGAAACCAACAAAAAACGAACCGTTTCGGTTCGTTTTTTTATGCCGTCTGCGCGTTCGCTTAATCTGCAGACGGCAACCGTTTTCAGCCAAATCATGCCGTCTGCAAGCGCGGCACTTTATTGAATAAACGATAAAAGTTTTCACAGGTCGCCGCCGCGATGTTTTCCAAACTGTCATCGCGCAATTTGGCAAGAAATTCGGCGGTGTGCAACACATAAGCAGGTTCGTTTTGCTTGCCGCGTTTGGGAACGGGCGCGAGAAACGGCGCATCGGTTTCAACCAGCATTCTGTCCAGCGGCACATAACGCGCGGCTTCTTGAATGAGTGGTGCATTTTTGAAGGTAACAATGCCCGAAAACGAAATGTAAAAACCCAAATCCAAAGCCAGTTTGGCAACGCGAACATCTTCGGTAAAACAATGGATAACGCCTGCATGGGCGTTTTCTTGTTTGAGCATCGCCATCGTGTCATCGGCGGCATCTCGAGTGTGGATAATCAGTGGCAAACCGCTTTGATTTGCCGCCTGAATGTGGGTGCGAAAACGCTGGTGTTGCCACGCCAAATCGCCTTTGCACCAGTAATAATCCAAACCCGTTTCACCGATGCCAACGACTTTCGGATGCTGGGCGTGTTGCAATAATTCATCTAGGGTAAACTCTTCCGCATTCGGGTCGTCTGGGTGTATGCCCACGCTGGCGAAAATGTGTTCGTTTTGTTCGGCAAGCGTCAAAACTTCGGCAAAACTGCTTTTGCTCACTGAAATAGCAAGCGCTTGTTTCACCTGATTATTTTCCATATTGGCAAACACTTCGGGTAAACGGTTGCTCAAGCCGTCAAAATTCAAATGGCAATGTGAATCAATGAGATACATATTTATCGCTTATTAAGGTTTAAAGGCGGGAATCGCAAGCATTTTGCTCGGGTCGCTCAAAATGTGTTGCAACTCGTTTTTCATTTTTTGATTGAGCTGGCGCGCCGCTTCGTCTGTGCCAAATGCCAAACCGATGCTGAACGGTGCTTGAAAGGTGATGAAGGCAACATGGGTTTGCAAGGTCAGCGGCGGCGTGTTGTAGTCGGAATAGCGTAGCGTTACTTCTTGTCCTTGCGGCAAGGCGAAATCGGTTTCGCTGGACAGGGCAATGCCGCCGTTTTTGAAAAACGGCACATAATGCAAAGCGAGTTGATGTATGTCTTTGATGTGTAATTCAAATTGTGTGTTCACGCTCTGTCCTTATTTGTTTTGATAAAAGTTCAAATAATCCAGCAACACGCTTTCAATTTGCAGGCGAACGTTTAAAGTGTGCCGTCCGTAGGGCGCGAGTGCGTTCAATGCCGTCTGCAGTTGAAACAATTTCATCGTATCGGTTTTGTTGGCGACTTGGGCAATTTCGGTGGCGTATTTTGGGTAATACAAAATGTTTAAATTTTGCTGGCTTAAAGCCAAATCTGCCAAAAATTTTTGAATCAAAGCGAGAAAATGTTCTAAGGCTAACTTTTTTTGGTCAAACTGTTGAGCGTAATCCAAAATCGCTAACAAACGCGGTTGCAACAAAATCGCCAGTAAGTTTTCACGCAACACATCTAATTCGGGCTGGTGTTCAAACAGTGGCGCGTTGCTGTGAAACGCCAACAGTTCCGCGGCGTTTTCGGGATGTTGTTGGGCGACAAAAGCCAGTGCTTCGTCTTTGTTGGGTGAGGGTAGGGCAAACTGGCGACAGCGACTTTTAATCGTGGGCAACAGTTTGTCGCGTGCGTGTGAAACCAGCAAAAACACCACGTTTTCGGGCGGTTCTTCCAACACTTTGAGCAGGGCATTTGCTGCCTGCAGATTCATGCTTTCGGCTGGGTGAATGAGTACCACACGTTTGCCGCCACGAACTGAAGTGAGCTGTAAAGGTTCAATCAACTGGCGCACTTCGTCAATTTTGATTTGCAATAATTTGCGCCCAAGGCTTTCGCCTTCGGGGATTTCGGGCGTGAGTTCGTAAAAATCGGGGTGGCTGTTTTGGGTGAACAAATGACAAGATGAACAAGTGTTGCAGGCTTGATGGTCTGCTTGCGGCGTTTCGCAGAGTAGGGCTTGTGCCATGTGGCGTGCGAACGCGGTTTTGCCCGTGTTTTCTTGTCCGACAAACAGCCAAGCGTGGGCGGCTTGTTGCCAGTGTTCACGAATTTTTTGCCACGCTTCGGTGTGCCATGGATAAATCATGATGCCGTCTGCACTTGAAAATGTTGAGCTAAAGCCGCTTCAATATCGCGTTTGACCGAATCCAAATCTTGCGCGCTGTTGATGATGGAATAAGGTTTGGGATTGTGTTGAACGCGTTGATGATAGACGGCGTGAACGCGAGCGAAAAAGTCGCTTTCCTCTTGTTCAAAACGGTCTTTGTCGCGGGTTTGGGCAACGCGTTGCATCGCAATTTCAAGCGGCAAATCCAGCAAAATCGTTAAATCAGGGCGCAAATCGCCTTGCACCCAGTTTTCCAAAATTTCAATATCGGCAAAGGGCAAGCCGCGTCCGCCGCCTTGATAGGCAAAGGTCGCGTCGGTAAAACGGTCGCACACCACGTTCACGCCGTTTTGTAAAGCAGGCAAAATCACTTCGCTGATGTGCTGGGCGCGTGCGGCAAACATCAACAGCGTTTCGCTACGCAAATCGGCTTGAGTCTCGGGGTTGAGCAAGATTTGACGCAACTGCTCGCCCAGCTTTGTGCCACCAGGTTCGCGCGTGAAAATCACGGGAAAATTTTGCTGTTCAAACCAGTTTTTGATGATGGCTAGGTTGGTGGTTTTGCCTGCACCGTCTATGCCGTCTAAAGTGATGAATTGAGCATTCATGCTTGTCTTTCAAAGGTTTATGATGTCGCACTTGCCCTGCGCGAAGTCGCATGGGTCTGCAGTTTGGGTTTGAGATAAACCGCGTGTGTTTGTGTGTTCAAATGGTGTTTTCCAAACGAATGGAATGTTTGCCGATTTGATGTGCAGACGGCATTGTTTATTTTTTCAAAATGTATTTGCGCACGGCGGCATTGTGTTCGTCTAAATCCTTGCTGAAATAGCTCTCGCCCGTGTTGTCCATTTTGGAAACGAAGTAAAAATAGTCGCTGCTGGCTGGGTGTGCTGCTGCTTCCAGTGCCGCTTCGCTGGGCAGGGCGATGGGCGTGGGCGGCAAACCGTTGCGCGTGTAGGTGTTGTACGGCGTGTCGCGGCGCAAATCGGCTTTGCGGATTTTGCCTTTGTAGTTTGCACCCATGCCATAAATCACGGTTGGGTCGGTTTGCAGGCGCATATTGATTTTCAGGCGGTTCACAAACACCGAAGCGACGTTTTTGCGGTCTTTTTCGTTGGCGGTTTCTTTCTCAATCAAACTCGCCATAATCAGCATTTCATAAGGATTTTTGTAAGGCAAACCACTTTGTCGGTCGTCCCATGCGTTTGCCAGATTTTTTTGCAAATTGCGATACGCCAAACGGTAAACCGCCAAATCGCTGCTGTCGGCATCCACTTCATAACTGTCGGGCGCAAACAAACCTTCGGGATTTTTGCTCACAGCGTTGGGGTCTATTGCCTTCAATAATTGCTCGTCGCTCCAGCCGCGCGTTTCGTGTTGCAAATCTTCGGTTTGATTGATGATGCGGCGCATTTGGCTAAAACGCATGCCTTCAATGATTTGCACGCTCACGCTATCGGGGCGACCGTTTTGCAGGCGGCGGATGATTTGCCAAGTGGAAACGGTTTTCGGTAAACGATAATTGCCCGCGTGTAATTTGTTTTGAATGCCTAATAAATAAGCAGTGGCAACCAAAACAGGGCGGCTGAACACCACATCATTTTTCGCCAAATTGCGGCTAACCGAAGCGATGCCTTGTCCTTTTTCCACTTTCATGCGCACGCTTTGGGCATTGTTTTTGGGAACAAACAACAAAGCCGCGTAAATGCCGAGCAACACAAGCGCAATCAGAATCAGCCAAGTGCGTTTTTTCATGATGGTTTACCTGAAAACGGAGAGGAAACGAAAACGCGAAGTATAACACTGTTCGCCGCGGAACTCGCCAAATTAGCGATAAATCGCAACAAGGTTTAAAATGCACAGCGATGCCGCACTTGCAGACGGCATCTTTTGCCAACCAACTCAACACAGGAAACATCATGCACACATGGCAACAAGGACGCTGGAGTGGCGCGCGCCAAGCGTTTTCACCCAACTGCGAAGCGCGTCCAACCGATGAAATCAGCTTAATTGTGTTGCACAATATTTCGCTTGCGCCGTTTGAATATGGCTCAAACGCGATTGAACAGCTGTTCACCAACCGCATCAATCCTGCCGAAAATCCCTTTTTCAGCATTTTGACTGAGTTGCGCGTGTCCAGTCATTTTTTGATTAGACGCGATGGCGAAGTGGTGCAGTTTGTTTCTTGTGATGAAATGGCGTATCACGCAGGCGTGTCATCGTTTCGTGGACGCGAAAAATGCAATCATTTTTCTGTGGGCATTGAGTTGGAAGGTTGCGATTTTGAACCGTTTATTGAGTCGCAATATTTGTCATTAGAACAAATACTTACTGCTTTGTGTGAACATTATCCGATTGAAGCGATTACGGGACATCAACACATCGCACCGAATCGCAAAACCGACCCTGGGCATTTTTTTGACTGGCAACGTTTAGAAGAAAAAGGTTTTGCCTTGGCATTGCAGACGGCATCTTGAGTTCATCACAAAAATAATAACGGAAAAATTTGCGGTAAAAAGCCAGTTTTTACACGATAAACCGCCAAAATCCGTTATAATTCTTAACATTTATCTGTAACTATATAACAGGCATCGTTTATGGGTGACAATATCTGGATTTTTGTGGTTTTGGGTTTGGCGATTATTTTGGCGGTGATTGCATATAATATGTATCGCGAAAATCAGGAACGCCAGCGCGTGCGTGCGCAATTTTCGCATTCGGACAAAGATGTTTTGTTAGACAGCAAAACCGAATCGGCGCGTGATGGTCGCGTTTTGGGCAAACAAGGACAGCCGCAAAAAGAACGTCGAGAAGCTGATTTGTCGCAGTTTCAGCCGACGATGGCAAAGCCTAAAGTTGCGCCGATTAACGTGCCTAAAACGGCAGCAGTGGAAGCTGAAAATAGCAACGCGCCAGAGCGTGATTTGTTTGTGATGCCGTCTGCAACTCCAGCCGAGCGCACGGAAGAAGTTGCTGAAACGGTGTTGCAAAGCGATGAGCAAGTACAAACGCAACATTTTCAGTTTGAAACGGTGCAAGTGCCAACGCCTTCGCAAGCCAAAGTGGCGAAAGACGGTTTGCTCTTGGATTTGGACGCGATGGCGAAACAAGAATTGGGCTGGTTTGACCCGCGTTTTGATTATTTGGCGTTCATTTCTTTGCGCGAACCGATGGAATTGCACAGCTTGCCGCGTTTGAGTAAACGCCGTTTTCAGATTGTGGGTTGCACGATGGATAATCGCTGGCAACTTGCTGAACCGATTCCAAGCGTGTATTACCAAGGTTTTGTGGTGGGTGTGCAAGCAATTTCGCGCATGGGTTTGATTACGGCGCAAGAGTTGGAAGCCTTTGGCGAACAGGCAAACGCGTTTGCGCAAAAACTCAATGCGGGCTTGCGTTTGACTGATATTGACAGCTTTTTGGACGTGGCGCGTCCGCTTGATGATGTGTGCGCGCGCGTAGACCACGCTATTGCGATTCATTTGGTGTCGCAAAGTTCAGTGAGTGGAACAGAATTGCGTCGCGCGGTGGAAGAAGTGGGCTTTGTTTTGAGCGAAGATGGCGCATTCCATTTTGAAAACGAACAGGGCGACACCATGTTCAGCATCGTTAATATCGATAAAAGCGTGTTCACGCCGAGCTTGTTGGACAACAAAGCCTATCGCGGTTTCAGCGTGTTGCTCGACATTCCGCGCGTGCCAAATGGCGCGAAAAGTTTTGACCACTTCATGCACTTGGTGATTGGTTTGGCAACCGAATTGCGTTTGGATTTGGTGAACGATAAATTGGAAGAGCTTTCAACCACATGGCTGAAAAATGTCGGCACTTATGTGGTGGAACGCCAAGCCGAAATGAAAAAAATCGGCATTGAACCTGGTGGCGAGTTGGCAAAACGTTTGTTTTTGTAAACGATGCTACATTTGCCCTGCGTGAAATTGCACGGGTCTGCAAAATGTGTACATTTAAAACGAGTGCTGTTCGCGCTCGTTTTTTACATCAAATATTGAAGAAAAAATATGAATACCTTAAATCAAATCAAACAATTAACCGACTTGCTCAATCGCTACGCTTACGAATATTACACGCTGGATGCACCGACTGTGTCCGATGCGGAATACGACCGTTTGTTTCGTCAGTTGCAAGCATTGGAACTGCAATATTCTGAATACAAACAAGTAGATAGCCCAACACAACGCGTGGGCGGCGAAGTGTTGGCAGGTTTTGACAGCGTAGCGCACGAAGTGCCGATGCTGTCGCTCAATAATGCGTTTTCGCCACAAAACGAAGCAGGGCAGTTTGACCACGCCGAAATGTGGGCGTTTGATGAACGCGTGCGTGGCGATTTGGCTGGCGAGACGGTGGATTATGTGATTGAACCGAAGTTTGACGGTTTGGCGATTAGTTTGCTTTATCAAAACGGCGTGTTGACGCGGGCGGCAACACGTGGCGATGGTGCGACAGGCGAAGACGTTACCCAAAACGTGAAAACCATTGCCAGCATTCCTTTGAAGTTGCAAGGCGATGTGCCTGAATTGTTGGAAGTGCGCGGCGAAGTATTGATGCTCAAAGCCGATTTTATGCAATTAAATCAGCGTCAAAGCGAAGTAGGGCAAAAACTGTTTGCCAACCCACGCAACGCGGCGGCAGGCAGTTTGCGGCAATTGGATTCCAAAATCACGGCACAACGCCGTCTGCACTTTTTTGCGTACGCGATTGCTCAAATCAGCGATAAAACCTTTGCAAGCCATTGGGACGAATTGCTTTATTTGCAGAAAATCGGTTTTGCTGCACCTAAAGGCAACACCACACGATGCGCAAATATGGCGGAAGTTTTGGCATTTTATGAACAAATGCAGACAAAACGACCCGATTTGCCTTATGAAATCGATGGCATGGTGGTTAAAGTGAATCGTTTGGCGGCACAGGAAAAATTGGGTTTTGTGTCGCGCGCACCGCGTTGGGCGATTGCCCACAAATTCCCAGCCGAAGAAGCACTAACCATTGTGGAAGCGATTGATGTGCAGGTTGGGCGCACGGGCGCGATTACGCCAGTAGCGCGTTTGCGGCCTGTGTTTGTGGGTGGCGTTACCGTGAGCAATGCCACGCTGCACAATGAGGGCGAGGTGCAACGCAAAGATGTGCGCGTGGGCGATACAGTGGTGGTGCGCCGCGCTGGCGATGTGATTCCTGAAGTGGTGCGGGTGATTGTGGACAAACGCCCGATGCAGACGACATCGTCAAAAATTGATAAAACACAGCATATTCAATTGGATATGTTTGCAGATGAAAACGACAGTTGCCGTCTGCAGTCGGTAGAAAGTGCAGGCGGCACGCCTCAATATCCGCCTTATCGTTTGCCCACGCATTGCCCAATTTGTCAAAGCGAAATCGAACGCGAAGAAGGCGAAGCGGTGGCGCGTTGCAGCGGTGGTATGTTGTGTCAAGCACAGCGAGCGCAAGGTTTGATTCACTTTGCCGCACGCAAGGCGATGGACATCGATGGTTTGGGGCAAAAACAGCTGGAAACTTTGGTAGCATTGGATTTGGTACATGACTTTGCCGACCTTTATCGCTTGGATTTGCCGACTTTGCAAAAAATGAAAGATGCGGTGGACGAGAGCGAAGGGCGAGCAAAAAACAGCGACAAAAAACAGCCGACCAAGTGGGCAGAAAACATTTTGGCTGGCATTGAAGCAAGCAAACAACCTGATTTAGCACGATTTTTGTTCGCACTGGGCATACGCCATGTTGGCGAGCGTACCGCCAAATCGTTGGCGCAAGCGTTCGGTAATTTAAACGCAGTGCGTCATGCACCCGAACCTGTGTTGGCGTGTTTGCCCGATATTGGCACAGTCGTCGCACATTCGATTGCCCACTTTTTTGCCCAAGCAAAACAACAGGCTATGCTTGATGATTTGTTGGCAGTGGGCGTGTCGCCGCGTGAACAAACGCCAACTTTGCGTTTGAGTGATTACGTTTTGCCCGAGCGTTGGTTGGCACGTTTGCCCAACTTCAAAATCAGTGAAACCAAAGCGGCGGCATTGTGGCAACTGGCAGGGCAAAGTGTAGATGGTTTGTTAAACGATGGTGCGTTGCCGAAAGAGTGGCAACAATGGCGACAAATCGCCGAAAATCGCCAACTTTTGCAAGAAATGAACGCATTTTTAAACGATTTGGCACAGCAAATAGCAGAAGCCGAAACAGTGCAGACGGCATCGGAATTGAATGCGGCTGTTGTAGGCAAAACCTTTGTATTAACAGGGACTTTGCCGACTTTGAAACGCGATGAAGCACAAAGTTTGATTGAAGCTGCTGGCGGCAAAGTGACGGGCAGCGTGTCCAAAAAAACCGATTATGTGGTGGCAGGCGAAGCAGCAGGCAGCAAGTTGGAAAAAGCGCAAAGTTTGGGTGTTGTTGTGTTAAACGAGGTAAGTTTGTTAGACTTGTTACAATAAATAGATATAATTAGCAGGTTTTATTAACTGAAAGTCATTTTGGAAAAATTTAATTCCATATGATGGCATATTACGAGATTATGAAAAAATTTAAGGGACATTCGATGAAACCAATTAGAAAATGTGTTTTCCCTGTGGCAGGAATGGGCACGCGCTTTTTGCCAGCAACTAAAGCCAGCCCAAAGGAAATGTTGCCGATTGTCGATAGACCTCTGATTCAATACGCAGTTGAAGAGGCAGTGGCAGCAGGTTGTACTGAAATGGTGTTCGTAACAGGACGCAATAAGCGCAGCATTGAAGACCATTTTGACAAAGCCTACGAGCTGGAAACCGAGCTGGAGCAGCGCAATAAAGAAAAATTATTGGAACACGTTCGCGATATTTTGCCGTCAAACATCACTTGTTTGTACATTCGCCAAGCCGAGGCTTTGGGTTTGGGGCACGCTGTTTTGTGTGCGCGTGCGGCGGTGGGCGACAATCCGTTTGCGGTGGTGTTGGCAGACGATTTGATTGACGCACCGCAAGGTGCATTAAAGCAAATGGTTGATTTGTATAATGAAAGTGGCAATAGCGTGTTGGGCGTGGAAACGGTTGACCCATCGCAAACTGGCTCTTATGGCATTGTGGAAGTGGAGCAACTCAAATCGTATCAGCGCGTAACGAATATCGTGGAAAAACCGAAGCCAGCAGATGCGCCGTCAAATTTAGCAGTGGTGGGACGCTATATTTTAACGCCGCGCATTTTTGATTTGCTGACTAATTTGCCACGCGGCGCAGGCAATGAAATTCAATTGACCGACGGCATCGCCCGTTTGCTCGACCATGAATTTGTGTTGGCACACGCTTTTGACGGCACGCGTTACGATTGCGGCAGCAAACTGGGTTATTTGGAAGCGACCATTGCTTATGGTTTGAAACACCCCGAAACAGGCGATGCTTTCCGTGATTTGTTGCGACAATATGCGGATAAATTGTAATTAAATTAAATGTTTAGATTAATAAGATGCCGTCTGCAGTTTGATAATCGCAGGCGGCATTTTGTTTATCTGTATTCGCTTAATGAACGATTTCTTCGCTTAAACTTTTGTCGTTTTCCGCCGCTTCAATTTCAATTTCGGTAAACGCTTCATTTTGAACAATGCGCACTAAACCTTCTTTTGCCAGTTCCAACAAAGCAATGAAATTGATAACGACATAACTCACGCCCATTTCGGGATTGAACAAGGCAGAAAACACACATTTTCCTTGTTGCAAACGGCGCAAAATCGCCGTCATTTGGGCGCGCACCGAAATTCTTTCTTGAATCACTTGGTGGCTTTTATTGTGTTTGGCACGCGATAAAATCGCCAGCCATGCTTGGGTTAAATCGGCGATTTGCACTTCGGGTAATTTGGTTTCGGCAGCGATTTCCAACGGCAAATATGCCCACGCGAAATCGCGTCCCGCACGTGGCAACGCGTCCAAACCTTGTGCTGCCAACTTCATTTGTTCGTATGCCAACAAACGTTTAACCAACTCGGCACGCGGGTCAATTTCTTCTTCGTTTTCATCGTGTTGCACTTGCGGTAGCAATAAGCGTGATTTGATTTCAATCAACACCGCCGCCATCAGCAAATATTCCGCCGCCAAATCAAATTGATGCGCTTGCATTTGCTCGATATAGCTTAAATATTGCTCGGTGATTTTCACCATCGGAATGTCCAAAACATCAATATTTTGCTTACGAATCAAATACAAAAGCAAATCTAGCGGCCCTTGAAAACTGCTTAACACCACTTTCAAAGCATCGGGTGGAATGAACAAATCTTGCGGCAAATCGGTAACGGCTTGCCCGAAAATCCAAGCAATCGCTTCGTTTGGTTGTGTGTCGGTTGGAACGAGATTATTCATAAAATCATTGATTTAAAATGATATTTTGTTTTAAAAAATGCTGTTCGCACAAACTGCAGACGGCATTTTAGCCTTTTGTGGTTTTGACGATGTGTTCCATCGCAGCGGTGGCACAGTGCAAACCGAAAGAAGCCGTTACCAACATGCTCGCGCCATAACCTGCGCATGATAAACCTTGCGGCGCAGCGTTGCCGTCTGCAGCGCAGCTTTCTTCGCTCAACTGCGGCGGCGTGATGCTTTCGCGTGAAAACACGCATGGCACGCGCATTTTTTTGCTGGTGTCGCGACTGAAACCGTATTTTTTGCGTAAAGTGTAACGCAAATTTGCCAGCAAAGGGTCGTGGCTGACTTGGCTTAAATCGGCGGTTTCAATTAGGGCAGGATTGCGTTGTCCACCTGCACCGCCACTGATGATAAATGGTTGTTTGTGTTGTACAAAATACGCCACCATCGCCGCTTTAACCCGCACTTGGTCGATGGCATCAATCACAAAATCAAATGGTTGGGCAAAAATTTGGCTTAAATTGTTTTCGTCTATAAAGTCTTCAATTTCAATTACTTGGCAATCGGGATTGATTTGGGCGATGCGTTCGCTTAAGGCGAGCACTTTGGCTTTACCAAAATCGTCTGTTAAAGCGTGAAGCTGGCGATTGACATTGGATTCGGCGACATTGTCCAAGTCAATCAGCGTGAGCTTGCTGATGCCTGAACGTGCCAAGGCTTCCACAGCCCACGAACCCACGCCGCCCACGCCCACCACGCAAACATGGGCTTGGGCAAACGCGTTTAGGGCGTTTTGTCCGTATAAACGGGCGATGCCGCCGAAGCGGCGCGATGAAGGTGTGGTCATGGCTTGTCTTTCTTGTGTTGTATTCGTTTGAAAAAATATTGGGTGCATAAATAAGCGAGCAAACTGGCGATTGCGCCTGCGCCGCCCATGAAAGCGAGTGCGTCAAAAGGCTCTTCATCCATGCTTAAGGCGAACATCATGCTGATGCTGGCACCGATAAACGGCGCAGCAAATAGGTTTTGACGTGTGGAAAACTGGTCTTGTATGTGGCTGTGTAGCAAATAAGTGAACAGGGCAGGAATGAAACCGAAAACAAGGGTTACAGAAGCGATGAAAGTGCTTGCAGTGAGAATGCCGTAGGTTTTTTCTGCGAAGTTGGTAAACCATTCGGGGTTGCCGTAATAAGGGTGCCCATTGAGTGAATCAGAGAAAGGCATGTCGATTGTGGTAAAAATCATGTAGATGACATTGGCAATAAAAGCGACCGCAGGCGCGATAAACAAGTAAATCAGGCAAGCGATGAGTTTGGGGCGAAAAATTTTCATGGCAAAATGCCTTATTGATGCTAAATGGGTTTAGAATGGCGTTGCAGACGGCATTATACCTGCTTTCTGTCTTTTTCAATCAAGGAGAAAACCATGTACAAACATTTATTGATTGCAGTTGATGGTAGTGACACTTCTTTACACGCTTTGCAACACGCTTGCGCTTTGGCGAAAAGCACGGGCGCGAGTTTGACTTTGGCACACGTTGCCAACCCTGCGGAATACATGGCGCTTGCGCCAGAATATTTGCAGCACGCAAGCTATGAAGAAGCGGCGGTTGAAGGCGGCAAAACGGTGTTGGGCAAGGCGAAAGAAAAGGCGGCGGAGTTTGGTGTGGACGCTTTGAAAACGCATTTGTTGGTGGCGAGCAAAGGTGCGCGCGAAATGGCGCAAGAGTTGGTGCGTTATGCCGACGAGCAGGGCGTGGATTTGTTGGTGTTGGGCACGCACGGCCGCACGGGTTTGATGCACTTGCTGATGGGCAGTTTTGCCGAAACCGTGATTCGTGAAAGCCATTTGCCGCTGTTGGTGTTGAAACACGCGTCTTGATTTGAAGTTTAGATAAAACGGAATAAAGATGCCGTCTGCGACTGAAAGATTTTTCTCAATCGCAGACGGCATGATTTTTGGTTTTGAATGCTATGATTACTCGTCAAAATGCAACACGGCAGAAGTGTAGACGTTTTGCACATCGTCTAAATCTTCCAACGCATCAATCAGTTTTTGCATTTTCAGCGCGTCTTCGCCTGTTAAAACCGTTTCATTTTGGGCGCGCATGGTCACGTCGCCGTCTTGCGAAGTAAAACCTGCCGCTTCCAAAGCCGCTTTAATTGTTGCCCAGTCGGCTGGCGTAGTGATGACTTCAATCATGCCTTCGTCATCGGCAATCACATCTTCCGCGCCTGCTTCCAAAGCCGCTTCCATTAAAGCGTTTTCGTCCACATCGGCATAAACCAAATAACCTTGATGTTCAAAATTGAACGCGACGCAACCGTCTGTGCCCAAGTTGCCGCCGTTTTTGTTGAAGGCATGGCGTACATCGGCAACCGTGCGCGTTTTGTTGTCGGTCATGCAATCAACCATCAAAGCCGCACCGCCGATGCCATAGCCTTCGTAGCGCAATTCCACATAATCCACGCCTTCCAAATTGCCCGTGCCTTTGTCAATCGCGCGTTGTACGTTGTCTTTGGGCATATTCGCGTCCCACGCCTTGTCCATCGCCAAACGCAAGCGTGGATTCGACGCAGGGTCGCCGCCGCCTAATTTTGCCGCAACCGTGATTTCTTTAATCAATTTGGTGAAAATTTTGCCGCGTTTGGCATCAACGCGGGCTTTTTTGTGCTGAATATTCGCCCACTTGCTATGACCTGCCATGGTGTTTGTCCTTGTGTTGCTGAAACTGAAAGGGCGACATTTTACCACGTTCGCCTTGTTTTGTTGCGTGAAAACCGAATAAACGATGCCGTCTGCGACTGAAAGAAATCTCATAGAGAAGCTATAGAGACAGCTTTACATTGCAGACGGCATCGCTATTCATACGGCAAACCGTTTGCCTGAACAGCAAAAATGTTCGCGCATGATGAACGCGTTTTCAGTCAAACGCTTAAATCGCTTCGGTTTGTTGTTCCAACCAAGCCAAAGCCGCGCCCGAAACCAGCGGCGACAGCTGTTCGCGCACGCGTGCGTGGTAGTCGTTTAACCATTTGATTTCATTGTCGTTCAGCAAATCTTTGCTAATCAAACGCGTGTCAATCGGACACAAGGTTACGGTTTCAAAACACAAATATTGTCCGAACGCGGTTTCCGCTGGCTGGGCAACGGGCTGATTGAACACCAAGTTTTCAATCCGAATGCCCCATTTACCTGGGCGATACAAACCAGGTTCGTTAGATGTGAACATGCCTGCTTTCATCGCGTGATTTTGGTTGGGCTGGGCGTAATACGAAATCACTTGCGGGCCTTCGTGTACATTCATGAAATAGCCCACGCCGTGTCCCGTGCCGTGCCCGTAATCGCATTGTGCTTGCCACAAAGGTGCACGGCAAATCGCGTCCAACATCGGCGATGCGATGTTTTCGGGGAACACCGCTTGTGCCAGCGCGATGTGTGCTTTCAAAACCAGCGTGAAATCGCGTTTTTGCTCGGCGTTGGGCGTGCCGATGGCGATGACGCGCGTGATGTCGGTTGTGCCGCCTTGGTATTGACCGCCCGAGTCAATCAGCAATAAACCGTCGCCTTCAATCATGCTGTAGCTTTCGGGCGTGGCGGCGTAGTGCGGCAATGCGCCGTTGGCATTGAAACCTGCGATGGTGTTGAAACTGTCGGAAATGTAATGCGGACGGCGTGCGCGTGCGGCGGTGAGCAAACGGTCTACATCTAGCTCGCTCAACGCTTCGCCAGCGGCTAAACGTGCTTCAAAATCGCTGAAAAATTCGCACAACGCCGCGCCGTCTTGGCGCATCACTTCGCGAATATTTGCCATGTCGGCGGCGGATTTAATCGATTTGAACAGCGTGCTGGGGGCGATGCTGTCGATGCGTTGCACCGAATCAGGCAATTGTGTCAGCGTGCTGACTGCGGTTTTATTGAAATCTATCAATAAGTTGCCACTTAATTTTGCTAAAGCAGCAATGATATTTTCATATGCGTCTAATGCGATGCCTGCTTGTTGTAATTCGGCACGAGCGGCGGCATTGAGTTTGCTTTCGTCCACAAATAAAGTAGCAGCGTTTTCGCTAATCAGTAAAAATGACACGAAAACAGGGTTGTACGGCACATCGCTGCCGCGCAAATTACACAGCCACGCGATGTCGTCTAATGATGAAAGCAGATGATGTTGCGCGTTTTTCGCTTGCATGGCGGCACGCACGCGTGCGAGTTTTTCGCTGGCGGTTTCCGACACGAAAGCGGCATCGTGAACATAAATTTCTGCAGACGGCAAAGCAGGGCGTTCTGCCCAAATTGCGTTTACCAAATCGGTGTCGTGTTGCAAAACAATGTTTTTGGCGGCAAATGCCGTCTGCAACTGCGCTTTGGCGGCTAAAGACAGTTGGTCGGGCGCAACGCCAACACGCGCATCTGCAGGCAAACTGTTTGCCAAATCGTCAATATGAGTTTTGCCCAAACCGAGTTTTTGCAAGGCAATGCCCGTGCCAGCGAGTTGTTTTTCCGCCTGTTCCCAGTAGCGGCTGTCTGCCCACAAATCGGCGCTGTCGCGTTTAATCACTAAAGTCGCCACCGAGCCAGTAAAGCCCGATAAATATTGACGACTTTGCCAGTGTGCAGGCAAATATTCGGATAAAT
>JAUNMN010000007.1:0-10741 GCA_030531795.1 Neisseria sp. | reverse complement strand
TCGGATAAATGTGGGTCTGCAGACGGCACAATCCATGCGTCTAGCTGGTGTTGCGTCATCTGTTCACGCAAAGCGGCAATGCGAGCGGGGATAGAAGTCATGATGTTTCCTTATCAGAAAAAAGCCGCACGCTGGGCGTACGGCGAAAATGCACTTATTCTGCGCCTTTCAGTAAGCGATTGAGCATGGGTGTGAGCACCAAAACAATCGCGCCGCAGACAAAACTGATGCTGCTGATTAACACGAAAAAGGCTTGCGGATTTTCAGCTTGGTAATAATTTTTGAACAAAATGCCACCAAAAGTGAAACCTAAAGACAATGCCAAGAAATTGAGCGCAGGCATTTGGGTTTTGAATTTGGCTGGCGCGATTTTGGTGATGAACGACAACGAAACAGGCGACAAGAACAATTCGGCGATGGTGATGCCCAAAATCGTTAAAGCGAACACAATCAAAGGCATCACGATGCCGTTGCCGACATAAGGCACAAACACCAAATAGCTCACGCCCAAAATCAACATCGCCAAAGCGAATTTAAGTGGCGTTTTCGGTTGTTTTTTGCCTAACTTCGTCCACAAAGTCGCGAGCAAACCCGAGAAGCTAATCACCCAGAAACTTTGCAAAGATTCTGCCCAAGCCACAGGAATCGTGAAACCGCCGATGGTGCGATTCATGGTTTCGTCAAAATAAACGATGACCACGGTGTAAATCTGAAACCACACGCTCCAAAACGCGGCAATCGTGGCAAACAAAGGCACATACGCCGCGATATAGCGTTTGTTTTCGTTTGCCACTTCTGAATCGGTAAACAAACGAAGGAAATACAAAGCGCTAATGATGCAGACGGCAATAAACAAAATATTGGAAAAATTGTCTAAATTCAGCAGGTTGCTGGCAATCGCGATGCCCAACACCGCCACAATGCCCAAAGCTGCCGCAACCGCGATTTTCACTTGGCTAGGCGACAATGGATTTGGCACGGGCGTTTTTGGCAAAGACGCGCGTCCCAAAGAATAACGCCACAAACCGAATGCCATGCCGATAGCAGCCGCGCCAAACGCCCAGTGAAAGCCAGCGTTTTCTTGCAACAAACCTGTAACCAGTGGGCCGAAAAAGCCGCCGATATTGATGGAAATGTAGAAAATCGAGAAGCCCGCGTCGCGAAACGGTCGCCATTGTTCGGTTTCATACAATGCGCCCACCATAGACGTTGCCGATGCTTTCACGCCGCCGCTGCCCAGTGCGATGAGCACCATGCCGCAGAGCAAGCCCGACAATCCAGGCAAAATCGCCATGGCGATGTGTCCGAGCATCACGACGATGCCCGAGTAAAACAAGGTGCGTTCTGCACCGAATACGCGGTCGGCAAGCCAGCCGCCCAAAATGCTGGACAAGTAAACGCTGCCGCCATACGCGCCAACGATGCCGCCTGCGATTGCTTTATCCAAGCCCAAACCGCCGTCGGTCATGGCATAGTAAAGGTAAATCATCAAGATACCTTTCATGCCATAGAACGAGAAACGCTCCCACAGTTCTATGTGAAACAGGGTAGACAATTGAATCGGATGACCAAAAAATCTCTTTTCGCTCATGAAAATCTCCATTACGTTGATTAAAGATTAAACTTATGTTGATGCTGTCTGCAAATCTGCGTTTGCTTAAAATAAATGAAAAATCAATTGATTAAGCGTTTATTCAGTCAATCCCAAACGCTTTAATAAAGCCGCCGATGCCGTCTGCACCAAGCGATAAGTTTCGGCAAAATCGCCTGTATACCAAGGGTCGGGAACGTGTTTGTAGCCCGACTCGGGAATCAAATCCGTGAGTTTGAACACTTTTTCAGGTTGTTTGCCAAAACGTTTTTCCAACTCGGCAAGGTTGTTGTCGTCCATCGCGATGATGAAATCGTAGGCATCAATGTCGCTGTTTTGAACTTGACTGCTGACAAAACCCGTTGGCGCGATGCCGTGTTGGCGCAAGATGGCGGCGGTTTCTCGGTGCATGTCTTCGCCGTTGTGCCAGCCAGACGTGCCAGCCGATGCCGTCTGCACGCGATGCGATACGCCGTTTTCCGCGGCTTGCTGACGCAAAACGTATTCCGCCATTGGCGAGCGACAAATATTGCCCAAACAAACGAATAATATATTGTATTGTTTCATGAAACTGAATGTCCGTTTAGTTTAGCAAAGCCGATTCTTCGCCAAAATCGGCAAAAAACGGATTGTGTCCAGCCAGTTGCAAGGCTTGGGCGTAGTTCGGCAATTCCGCGCCTTCGGGCAAGGCATCGTGCAGCAAACGCACGTTTTCCACTTGGCATTCCGCCAGCAAATCCAAGAAATTTTGTTGCACGATTTCCACGCGTTCCATCGGCGACAAAGGCCAGGCGAACACTTGCGGCAACAGCTCAAACTGGCTTTCGGTTGCGTTGAAACCAAACAGCAAACGTCCGCCTTCTTGCGCTGCCAACACCACGCCGACACGCGGACTTTGCAAGCGAATCGCGCGAATCGCGTTGGTGGAAAACACGTCCAAAGCCATGCGCAAACGAATGTGATTGCCTTCGTTGAGCGCGTTCAAAGGCGAAGCGGGCGAAAGTGGATTGGTAAACAAAGTCAAACCAGCAGTTTTCAGGTTTTCCTGCCAAACCTGCATCAAAGGCAAAGCCGCGTCTTGCAGATTTTTGCCCAAAAACGGCTGAATGTTTGCCGAACCATACGCCAGCGCAAACAAAACGTGTACTGATTGTCCTGCTTCAATGTGCAAACTTTCTGCCGTCTGCAGTGTGTTGGCAAACTGCGCCGCCGCTTGGGCATTTTGTTTGGCGGCAAACCATGTGCCTGCGTCAATCGCCGCCAGTTGCGCTGCGGGAATCAATTTGGGCAGCCATGTGCATTGCGCGTGCGAAAAAGCGCGCGTGTGCGGATAGTTTTCCAAACACGCCGACAAAGCCGCATCGGGCGTGTTCAGCGGCAAATCGCTGGCTTGATTGCAACCTGCAACCACCACCACAGGCAAGGCAAACCATTGCACTTCGTCTTCAGTTTTTGCCGCCAAAACAGAATCCAGCGCATGAAACAAAGCCGAATAGCTGGCGGAATCGGGTGCCATGCTCATCGCAACCGATAAGCCAAGATAATGATTTTGTTGCAACATTTCAAAAATACGCGCTTGCAAGGTTTCGCTGGCAAGCTGGGTTTGGGCTTTGCTATTGCTTTGGGCAATCGACGCGGCGTGGAGCAATAATTCGTTTTTGACGGGGTCGCTGGGATAAGGGCGGGTATCGGGAAGAATGCGTTGAGACATGATGTTATTGGGTTCAATTTGTTTACAAAAATTGTGCGAATTATAGCATTTTCTTTACATTATGCTGGCTTTTTACACTCGTTTTGCCGCGTGCAGACGGCATCGGAGCATCGCGTGTGGCTTGAGTTTCGGGTAAAATGATGTGAAATAAACGCTTTAGGTGCAAGCCGATGCAACAAGATGATTTTTTTGCCATTCCCAGCCCGTGTATTGGCGTGTGTAAAGTCAATAATAAGGGCTATTGCGTGGGCTGTTTTCGTAGCCGCGAAGAGCGTTTGTATTGGCTGAATTTTACCGATGAACAAAAACATCAAGTGATGGCTTTGCTGGCGGCTCGGCGCAAAAAAGTGGCGCAAATGCAGTGGGAAAAGCAACAAGATTATGGCGACGCGCCCGAGCAGTTTGAGATGTTTGACAAGTGAAGCGCGTGTGAGAAAAAGACTTAAAGAGTTTAAAAAAATATGAAGATGCCGTCTGCGTTTGGGTTCAGACGGCATTTTTTATGCTGGGTTTTGGCTTAAATAAAACAGTTCGGCGAGCGTGGCAAGGCGCAAAGTGTCTTTGCCGAGTGCGTCGCTTTTGATGTGGCGCAGCCAGCGGATTTTGTGAACGGTGCGACGCAGTTGATGGCGAATGTGTTCGGGTAGCGTGGCTTCAAAATTTTGCCAAGTGGCAACGGCTTGTATCATTTTGCCGTGGCGGTGTAGCCAAATGATGCTGGATTGCAAATAGCATAAATAATCGCGAATTTGGCAATTGTCTAGGCTCATGAATTCGGCGGGGTCGTCTTCAAAATCAATGAAACCGAGTTCGCCGTTGTTTTGATAAATGATGTTGCGACAAAAGGCTTGGCTCAAATAGCCGCCTTGCTGATGCAAATTGCGTAGGCTGTGTAAACCGAGTTGCCAGTCTTGCAGGGCGGTGTCGGCTTGTTGCAGGCGGTCTATCATGTTTTGGTTGCCCAAATGGCTGAACATGATGCCGTCTGCGACTTGGGCGAGCAGATGCGGCGCGTTGATGTTTTGGCTGGCAAGTTGTTGTAAACGCTTGGCTTCGGTTTGCAAGGCTGTTGTGCCGCCGAAGTTGGGAACGGGCGTTAATGCGCCGAGTTTGAGTGTGCGCGCAATCAAGCCGAGCAGGCGATAACGCCATTGTGGCACGGTTTTGCCGACACGTCGCACCCAAACCTGTTCGCCGTTGGCTAGGGTGTGGGGCGCGATGGTGTCGGTTTGGCGTGTGAGAATGTGTTGTAGGGCTTGTTGGTAATCCATGATTCTGCAGACGGCATAAAAACGGCGATTTTACCCGATTTTGCTACCCAGTTTTGTTGTTTTGAGTAAAAGAAAAGCCCTTGTGCAAACAAGGGCTTTGGGTTTAGTGGTGCATCGCTTCTTGCAACGCCAGTTTTTCTTGGCGTTCCGCTTCGGCAGATTCGCGTTCGCGTTTGGTCGCTTGACGCATCATATACCAGTTCAAAATCAGCACAATCGTGCCAACCACGGCGATGAAAATCGTTGCCAACACATTCATTTGTGGGTCGAGACCCAACTTGATTTTGGAGAAAATCACTTGTGGCAAGGTTGATGAACCTGGGCCAGACAAGAATGAAGTAATCACCAAATCATCAAGCGACAAGGTTACGCCGAGCAAGAAACCCGAAGCAATCGCAGGCGCAATCAGTGGCAAGGTAATCACGAAGAAGATTTTGAGCGGTTTTGCACCCAAATCCATCGCCGCTTCTTCTAAAGACTGGTCAAGTTCCGCCAAACGAGCGCGAATCACAACCGTGATGTATGCCATGCACAGCGTGGTGTGTCCCAAGAAAATTGTGAAAAATCCACGGTCTAGCCATTCGGTGTTGCCAAGCACGCCTTGCAACATGCCTTGCACTTGAATAATCAGCAAGAGCATAGACAAGCCTGTAATCACATCGGGCATCACCATAGGCGCGGAAACCATGCCAGCGAATAAGGTGCTGCCGCGAAAGCGTTTGATGCGTGCCATTGCGTAGCCTGCCAAAGTGCCTAAAATCACGGCGGCGAAAGACGACACCACGGCAATGCGCAAAGACAACCAAGCGGCTTCAAGGATTTGGTCGTTTTCCAGCAGTTTGATGTACCAACGCGTAGAAAATCCGCCCCAAACCGTTACCAGTTTTGAATCGTTGAATGAGTAAATCACCAACACAATCAAGGGAATGTACAAAAACGCCAAACCCAAAAAGAGCATGATTTTTAAAAACCACGATAATTTTTGCTTATTCACGGTTTTCCTCTTTATTTTCATAATGTTGGAACAAGGCAATCGGAATCACCAACAGTAACACCATCACCACCGCCAAAGCCGAAGCCAGCGGCCAGTTGTTTTGGTCAAAGAATGCCATCCACAGGGTTTTACCAATCATCAGATTGTCTGAACCGCCCACTAAATCAGGAATCACAAACTCGCCCACCGCTGGCACAAACACCAACATCGAACCCGCAATAATGCCTGTTTTAGACAAAGGCAAGGTAATTGTGAAAAACGCTTTAATCGGGCCTGCACCCAAATCTGAAGCGGCTTCCAACAAACGACCGTCTAATTTGGTTAATTGTGTGTAAAGCGGCAAAATCATGAACGGCAAATAAGCGTAAACCATTACGAGCTGCAGGGAGAAACTGTTGTAAAACAATTCCAAAGGTTCGTTGATGATGCCGTATTTCATCAATAAAGTATTGACGATGCCGTTTGAGCTGAGCAAGCCCATCCATGCGTAGACGCGTAACAAAAACGAAGTCCAAAACGGCAACATAATTGCCAACAGCAAACCATTGCGATAGCTTGGATTCGCACGCGAAATCGCGTATGCCATCGGGTAGCCGATGAGCAAGCAAATCACGGTAGTAATGAACGCTGTTTTAATTGACGACCAATAAGTGCGTACATAAATATTGCTGTCGCCATCGGCTGTTGAACCAAACATTTGGGCAATGGTAGAACCGATGTTTTGGAAAATGTCTTTGTAGTTTTGCGTGAATAAATGCAGCGTTTGTTCGCCCGTTGCTGGGTCGGTTACAAACAGCGGCGAATAGGGCGGAATGGCGATTTCCTGTTCGGCAAAGCTGATTTTCAACACGATGAAAAACGGAATCAAAAACAATGCCAAAAGCCAAAGATAGGGAATGCCAATCACCAAGCCACGCCCCGGACGCAGACGGCGTTTGATGTTCATAACACAGTCTCCTTATCGAGTGAGAGGGGTCGGCTGATTTTCAGGCCAATCTAAATACACTTCATCACCCCAAGTTGGCGGCGTAATGTTGCGCACATACCAGTAAGGCGCAGGCACTTGGCTTTTGATGATGCGACCGTTTTCCATTTCCACATGGTAAATTGCGAAGCTGCCCAAATAGGCGATTTCCTTCACTTTGCCTTTTGCCCAGTTGTGGGTGTCGCGGTGTGCAGGTTTTTCTTTGTGTAAATCAATGTCTTCTGGGCGAATAGAAATCCAAATGGTTTGTCCGATTTCGCCGTCGAATTTTTGGTCGGTGTAGACTTTGCTTGGCAATTCAGGACAATCTACCAGCGCGTGTCCTTCGTCTTTGTGCGACACCTTGCCTTCAAAAATATTCGTTTCGCCGATGAATTCCGCAGTGAAGCGGCTGTTTGGATAGTCGTAAACATCGCTAGGCGTGCCAACTTGTTTGAGCTGACCTTCCGACATAATCGCCACGCGACTTGCCATTGTCATTGCTTCTTCTTGGTCGTGCGTTACCATGATGCAGGTTACGCCCACTTTTTCTAAAGTGTTCACCAACTCGAGCTGCGTTTGCTGGCGTAATTTTTTGTCCAACGCGCCTAAAGGTTCGTCTAATAACAATAATTTAGGACGTTTGGCGAGCGAGCGTGCCAAAGCCACGCGTTGCTGCTGACCGCCCGATAATTGATGCGGTTTGCGTTTGGCATATTTTGACATTTGCACCAAACGCAACATTTCGTCTACGCGTTCTTGAATTTCCGCAGACGGCACTTTGTCTTGTTTCAAACCAAAAGCGATGTTTTGTTCCACCGTCATATGTGGGAACAGGGCATAGCTTTGGAACATCATATTGATGGGGCGGTCGTAAGGAGCGAGAGAAGTGATGTCTTGACCGTCCAGAATGATGCTGCCTTCGGTTGGCGTTTCCATGCCCGCGAGCATACGCAAAAGCGTTGATTTGCCGCAGCCAGAGCTGCCAAGCAAAGCAAAAATTTCATGACGATTGATGTTTAAATCAATGTGATTAACGGCAAAATTGTCGCCGAATTTTTTAACCAAGCCCTTGATTTGTAAATAGGGTTGGGCGGTAGATTCTGTGGTCATTTGGCACTCCAGAAAAACAATACCGACTTTGGGGGCTGATGAATTGTGTCTATCCAGCCCTTAACGCTCGAGATAGGAAACAGCCAGAGTCAAGACGGGCGCGCTGGGCGCGGATTTTGGCTCGGCACTTATGCTGATGAAACTGCGTATTATAAGTGGAATTGTTAGATTGGGTAAATAAAAAAACGGCTTTTTCGTGGATTTAATCGGACGCGTTTTGTGGTGCGCGCTTTAAGTGTTTGCTGTAAAAAAGTTTGTGTGGATTTCGCACGTTGTGAAAGTGTGGGAAAAGGACAAGAATGATGCCGTCTGCGCTTGTAAACAGTCTCTGTAGTTTGGTTAGCAGGACTGTTTGCAGTTGCAGACGGCATGGCTGATTGAGTAAATGTGTGTTACTGGTTTGCCAAATGTTTGAGTACTTGAGTGAGTGCTTTTTTCCAGTCAGATGCGTGCAAACCCAAGCTGCGGGCTTTGTCGCAATTCAAAACCGAATATTGCGGACGCATGGCAAATTGTGCTTGGTCGGCGAGTAAAACGGGTTTTAACTCGGGAATCACAAATTCTGGATTGCGTTCTTTTTCGGCTTGGAACACGGCTTGGGCGAATTTGTATGAACTCAATGCTTGGTCGCCGCAATAGTGAATGATGCCTGCTGGGAAGTTGCTTTGTTGCAACAGCTGCAAAATCGCGCGTGCCAAATCGCCTGCATAGGTTGGGCAAGCGGCTTGATTGTCAATTAATTCAATGCTTTGTCCTGTTTTGGCTTTTTCTAATAAAGCGCTGACGCTGTTTTGTCCAAATTCGCTGAACACCCAAGAAGTACGCAAAATAATGGTGTTGGCTTGGCTGGCAAGGGCGAGTAATTCGCCTGCTAATTTGGAACGGCCGTAAACGCATTGTGGGTCGGGCGCGTCGCATTCTTGATAGGGAATGCGGCTGTTGCCGCTGAACACGAAATCGGTAGACAAATGAATGAATTTGGCGGCAACGCTGCGGGCGGCTTCGGCAAGGTTGCGCGTGCCGATGGCATTGACGGCAAAGGTTTTGTCGCTGTTTTTTTCACATTCGGAAACTGAAGTAAAACCCGCGGCGTTGATGATGGCGTCGGGTTGAAAACTTTTCACCATGTTCAAAACGGCTTCGCGGTTGGTGATGTCTAGGGTTTTGGAATCGGTGGCAATCAATTCCCATTCTTCGGGGAGTTGCTCGCGTATGCTTTTGCCTAATTGACCTTTAGAACCTGTGAGTAGGATACGCATGGGGTTTCCTTTTTTTGGGTGTTTTGTGAATCAAAAATGTGTAAATTTGCGTGGCTGCAAGTGTACTCTTTTGAACCACGATTTAAAAGGGTTAGCGCGTTTTTTGTTGGCTTGCAGACGGCATCATGCGCGCTTGGCTTCAAGAAAAATCGAATAAATCGGCTTGCGCTTGTTCTTTGCACACTTGAACATCGGTTTGTCCGTCGGCAAACGTGAGTTGCAATTTTTGTCCTGTTTTCAACGTGTGCGCATCGCGAATGACCTTGCCTTTGGTGTTACGCACCACGGCAAAACCGCGTTCCAAAATCTGTTGCGGCGACACCGCAGCCAAAATGCTGGCTTGTTTTTCCAACTGATGGCGTTTGTGTTGCAATAATTGTTTGCCGTTTTGTCGCCATGCCGTCTGCAATTGCTGCAATTTGGCTTGGGCTTGCTCAATATTCGGTTTGCAATATTGCAAGGCTTGCATTTCTTGTTGCAACAATTGTTGTTTGAAGCGAATCTGTTGCTTGGTTTGCAAGTGAAGTTGCTGTTTTAATAGATTTATGTACTCTTTTTGCTGTTGCAAGTTTTGCGCTGGGTGGCGAATGTTTTGGCTTAACCAGTCCAGCTTTTGTGCGGCGTTTTGATAGCGTTTTTGCAAGGAATGATGCAATTGTTGCTGCAACTGTTGCACCGCACGCAAAGCCTGCATTCGGTCGGGCGACACCAGTTCTGCTGCTGCGGTGGGCGTGGGCGCACGCAAATCGGCAACAAAATCACAAAGCGTGAAATCGGTTTCGTGTCCCACGCCGCTGACAATCGGCAAATTCGCCGCCGCAATCTCACGCACCACAATTTCTTCATTAAACGACCACAAATCTTCAATGCTGCCGCCGCCACGACACACAATCAGCACGTCCACTTCGGCGCGCGTCGCTGCCGTCTGCACTGCCTGCGCAATCTGTTCGGCACTGCCAACGCCTTGCACCATGCACGGATACAGCATAATCGGAATGTGCGGTGCACGGCGTTTTAAAGTGGACACCACATCACGCAAAGCCGCCGCCGCTGGGCTGGTAACAATGCCGATGGCGCGCGGATTGTGTGGAATCGCTTTTTTGCGTTCCGCCGCGAACATGCCTTCCGCCTGCAACTGGTTTTTCAGACGTTCATACGCTTCATACAAACGCCCCAAACCTTTTAAGCGCACTTCGTTCACCGTAATCTGAAACTCGCCGCGCGCTTCGTACAGGCTGATTTTGCCTGCGACTTCAATCTGGTCGCCTTCTTTAATCGCCCCAAAACGCGCCGCTGTGTGGCGAAACATCGCGCAACGCACTTGTGCGTTTGCGTCTTTGAGCGAAAAATAAAGATGACCGCTGGCGGCGCGGGTTAAATTCGACACTTCGCCTGCGACCCAAAAGCCGACAAAATGGTTTTCCAACAAATCACGCGCACGCGCGTTCAATTCGGAAACCGAAACCGCAGTTGGGGCAAAAAGTTCAGGAGCAGAAGTGGGAAACATAATCGCGAAATGAGCAAAAAAAGACGCGTATTGTAGCGGTTTTGCGGCTGTTCTGAAACCTTTGTGAAGTTTTGTATTTTCGTTTTTTAACGGTGCGATAGCAGACCAAATCATGCCAGAAAAGACAAACCAACGCAGTCGGAAAAATAAACATTACAAAAACGGTTGAATGTTCACAAATTTCACTCATGCTGTTTGGTGTTTTGGTGAATAAAAGGAGATGCCGTCTGCAGAACATGAAATCTGCAGACGGCATTTTCTTTCGCCAGTTGCGAAATTCGGTTTTATAATGCCGATTTTTTACGCAAAGAGTTCAGTAAATGGAATGGTT
>JAUNMN010000046.1 GCA_030531795.1 Neisseria sp. | reverse complement strand
GACCGCGTTCGGCAACCGTGGTGATTACCAAAGACGATGGCGGTTTCATCGGCGCGTAAACGCGTCAAACGAACGCATCAAACGATTTCAGCAACACTTTAATTGAATCAGCCAGCGATGCCGTCTGCGACCGAAGCTAATCCCATAGGCGCAGACGGCATTTTTTTATTTATCAAATAATTAACGGTTTTTCGTTCGCAGTAAACGTGCGCCGAAAACGTGTAAAACCAAAGCCGCCATCACCGTCCACACGCCTGCCCAATGCCAAGCGTTTAAGGGTTCGTTCAAACCGAAATACGCCACCAGCAAGGCAATCACAGGCACAAGCAAAGCTAAAGGCGTCATCTTGCCAGCTGGATAACGCGACAACAGCACGCCCCAACCTGCATAACCCAACAGCCCAGCGACATACGCCAAATACAAAACCGCTGCCCAAGTTTGCCAACGCATCGCGGCGATTTGCTCTGCCACACCGGCTGTGCCGTATTGCCACCACGCGGTCAAAGCAAACGCTGGCAGCGTAACCACATTGCCCCACACCACCAGCGACAGCGGATTCACTTTACCGATTTTTTTCACAACCATATTGCCGCACGCCCACATCAGCGCGGAAGCCAACACCAGCCACAAACCAAGCAAAGGCATCACGCCGTGATACTGCCCCACGCCGATAAAGAGCAAACCCAACATCGCGATGAGCATGGCGATAAAATGTTGACGTTGCACGGGTTCGCGAAGGCAAATCATCGCCAAAATCACGCTAAAAAACACTTGCCCTTGGTGCAATAAAGCCGCCAAACCTGTCGGCATGCCTTGCCACAAAGCCATAAACATCAAGCCAAATTGTCCAAAACTGATGCTCAAACCGTATAAAATCAGCCACCACCAAGCCACATTCGGGCGCGGCAACACAAACAGCGCAGGCAGCAACAAAAACACAAAACGCAATGCGCCCAACAACATGGGTTGAATGTCGGCAAGCGCGATTTTCATGAACCAAAAATTCACGCCCCAAATCACAATCACTGCCGCAGCAATGGCAACATCACTTGCCTTCATCTATTTGATTTTTCTTGATTTTAGCTAAAACATGCCGTCTGCAACCGCATCGCGTATTCTTGTTTACAACTCAAACACTTCTTTTCTTTGAAAACCATTCAAACCAAAGGTTTGCAACAGATTTTTGTCTTGCAAAGCCGCTTCCACAAAACGCGTATCAAACAATTCTTGTGCCGCTTGTTTCGGTTGCAAATCGCGCAGGAAATTGTTCACGCCCGCCAAATGCGTTTCTTGCAACATTTCAATCAGCAATTCGCTATACGATTGAAACGGATACGGTTGAAAATCAATGCGTTGCTGATGCCAGTCGGCATGGCGAATCGCGCCCGTTTGTTCGTATTTGCCCCACACAATCGGCTCGGGTTGTAAGACTTTGCGCAACACTTTTTCATCGTGTGGCGTGTATTTTTTCACGCCCTGTTTTGCCAACAATTGCGCGGTTTCCACGCGGTGCGTTTTCGCCCACGCTGCCGCCTGCACCAGGCAGTTAATCACTTTTTGCACCCACTCTGGGCGCGTGTTGATGTCGTGGTCGTGCATCATGCTCAAACAGCACGCATGGTCTTTCCACACATCGCCCGAAAAACGCAACACTTTGCCCACGCCTTTGGCTTCCGCCAACGCGTTAAACGGTTCGGCAACGATAAAACCCGCAATCGTTTTCGCCGCCAACGCCGCCACCATGTCCGACGGCGGCATCACGGTCAAACGCACTTGCCCTGCTTGCGGATTTTTTTCCACCACTTGCAAACCTGCGTGGCGCAACATTTGCTGCAACACGACATTATGCACCGAATACCAAAACGGAATCGCGACGGTTTTTCCTTGTAAATCAGACAATTGATTCACATCTTTCGCCACCGTCAAAGCCGAGCCGCAAGTGTGATTCCACATCAGCGCGCGCACGGGCGCTTGGCTGCCGTAACGCATCCACACGCTCATCGGCGACAAAACGTGGATTAAATTAACTTGTCCACTCAAAAACGCTTCCACCAAACTCGCCCACGAACGGAACAAAACGGGCTTCACGGTTTTCACGCCTGCTTGTTCAAATAAACCCAAACCGTGTGCCACCAACAAAGGCGACGCGTCCAAAATCGGCAAATAGCCTATGGTTAAAGGCGCGTCAGGCTGTTCGCTGACGCGTTGCGAACAGGCTTGCAACAGCGGCATGGCGGCACTTGCGCCAAATAAGGCACTTAAACGTAAAAAATCGCGGCGAGTGTGCATGATGTTCTCTTTTTTCTGGTCATGCCGTCTGCAGTTGAAGGAAATATAGGTGCAGACGGCAAAGGGGCTAGATTAAATCACAAAATCTACGGTTTTCACTTGCGAACCGTATTGCTGGGCGTTTTGCAAGCTGCGCAAAATCTCCACGCGCAAATTGTTCATGTCTAATAGTTGGTCGTGGCGTGGAAAACGCTGCTCCAAAGTCCAAGTGTCAATCACACGCCCTGGCATTTGCCCCACCAACACCACGCGGTCGGAAATCAGCAAGGCTTCATCGATGTCATGCGTTACCATCATCGCGGCGGTTTGGTGTTTTTGCACGATTTCACGCAACAAATCCTGCATTTGGGCGCGTATCACTTCGTCTAAAGCAGAAAATGGCTCATCAAGCAATAAAACTTGCGGCTGACGCGCCAAAGCACGCGCCAAAGAGACACGTTGTGCCATGCCACCCGACAATTCGGCAGGAAACTTGTTCACAGCATGACTCAACCCGACCTCTTCCAAAGCCGACAACACGCGTTCATTTTGTTCGCTTTTGCTGATGTTGGGCTGATGTTTGAAATCCAAGCCAAACGCCACGTTGTCGCGCACATTCAGCCAAGGCAGCAACGCCGCGTTTTGAAACACAAATGCCACGCGCGGATGCGGTTTGTTCACTTCTTCGCCAAACAAATCCACCTTGCCTTTCAAGGGTTTATTCAAACCCGACAACACGCGCAACAGCGAAGATTTGCCCACGCCGCTGGGCCCGAGCAAACTCACCAACTCGCCCGCGGCAATGTCCAAAGAAAAATCCTGCAAAATGGTTTTGGTCGCACGATTTTCTTGATAGCCGAGCGAAATGTTTTGTACCGATAAAACGTTCATTTTTGTTCCTAACAACGCGTTTGCACAGCGTTTGGGCAAATGCTTTGAAAAAGAATGCCGTCTGCCACTCAATCTGCAGACGGCATGGTGTGTGTTTGGGGATTTTTGACGGATTTCAGTCTGGTTTTGCGAACCCATTCGGCTCAATTAAATGGAAAATTCGCCCTCGTCCATAAACTCTAATTCACTGATTTCACGGCGTAAATGTTTCAAAGCTGGGGTAACAATCGCCACAAACATCGCTTCGCGTTGGCGACGCTGCACAGAGCTGCTCATCAAATAACCTTTCGCACCAGCGTGCAAAGCTGCCGACTGCGCTGCTGCCAAAGTCAATTCGGAAGCGTCAGCGCGCGCCCGCAACACGTCCAACATAGAGGCTGAACCTGCCCACGCCTCATCAGCCAAAGCCACGGCTTTCTTCGCCAAAGCATTGAACTTTTTAGACAATTCATCGTAGCCATTGTCCAAGAAACAGTTGGTTTCGCTGCCCACGTCTGCCAGCTTGATGTCGCTCAAACAGCCGTCAATCACGCCTGCGCCGATGCCGATTTGCAACAAAATAAAACCTGCTTTAATCGATTTGATGTAGTCAAAAAACTGTTCGGGTTCTGCCAGCACATCTGCAGACGGCACAAACACGTTTTCAAACTTAATCGCAAACGTGCGTGTGCCTTCCAGCGCACAAAATTCAGGGCAAGCAATCAAAGACACGCCATCGCGTTCCGCGCCTGTGATGAACATCACATAGCTGTTGCCGATTTGCGCCGAGTTCGCCCAAATGTGGGTTTCGCCCAAGTTTGACACCCAAGGCAACAAGCCATTGACGATGTAACCGCCTTCAGTTTTTTCCGCTTGCAAAAGATGATTTTCAATGCCAGCCAAGTGTTTGACTGTGTTTGACATGCCCGTGCCAGCCAACACTTTGCCGCTCAACACGTCCGCCAAATAACGCTCTTTCACCGCCTGATTGTCGGTTTTATGCAAATACCATGCGCACGCGCTTTGACACCAAGCCGAAAACGAAGTCGAACCGCATTCCTTACCGATTTCACGCAACACCGCGATTTGGGTAGCCAAACCCAAGCCATTGCCGCCTTCATCTTCGCTGCCCACCGACTGATAACCGCCGATTGCACCCAGTTCACGCATAAACGCTTCAGGATAAAAACCTTTGCGGTCAATGTCTTGAACCAAAGGTTTCAACTGCGTTTTCACCAAATCCGCAACACGACTCAATAATGCTTCTGCCGACATCATTTCACTCCGTCTCGCCCGTATCACAGGCATGATTCCATTAAAATTTAACAAAAAAGCCGCCCAGTGCAGACGGCTTCATCACTCATCTATTTAAGCAAAATCTTGCAATTCAGGATTGATATCGGTTTTCGCCAAGTTATTGGTGTAGTTACACAAAGTAGCCAAAGCCACGCCCAACACCACTTCAACTGATTGCTGTTGCGTGTAACCAGCCGCAAAAAACGCTTCCAATTCGCTGTCGGCAACCGCACCTTTGTTTTCCATCACCGCAATCGTGAAATTCGCCAAAGCCGCCAATTTCGCATCATCAAAATCCGCAGGATTCACCGCACGAGAAGCCGCAATCGCATTTTCCGACAACAATTTTTTCAAAGTCGCCAATTTGGTATGACCTGCCACGCAGAAGCCACACGCATTGCGTTTCGCCGCAATGATTTGCACCACTTCGCGCTCGCCAGCTGTTAAAGTGGTGTTGCCATTGAGCTTGCCCACTTCTTGATAAAACGCCAAAGCTTCAGGCGAATTCGCCAACACGCCAATCAAATTTGGCAAAAAACCATTGTTTTTAAACGCCGCTTCCACGCGCGGTTTCGCAGCCTCAGGAGCGGTTTCTACAGTGTGTACAGTTAAACGTGCCATTTGTTTATCCTTTTTTCAGAAAGCGGATAGTATACGCTTTTAAAGCAAAAATGAAAGATTATTTCGTTATGAAAACCCGATTTTTTAGCAGAAAAAGTTATATAGCCGCACACACCCAGCATTTCATCTTGCTTGAAGCACGAACTCAAACCCAAACTTGCTTTCAATGCTTTAAGCATAAAACCTGTGTATCATAAAAAATAGAAACCCCAAAACAATAAAATAATTATTTGATTATATTGATTATTTAAAATTTGACAGACCGTTTTTTTTTTTTACAATTTAAAAAGAAATTGATATTTCTAAGTTTTTTTCATTTTGTAAATTCTATTATAGGAAACGAATCATGTTGAATACACAGATGCCTACTCGTCAAGCTCCTTCACACCACCCTTTGCTGTCTCGTTTAGTAAAAGAAGTTGAGCAAGAAAAAACCTTAAATGCAATGCCTAGATACGACCGTACATATAATAGACATAATCGTGGTCAATAATCTCCGATTATGATTGATACCGTATTGTTAAAGGTAGCCAGTAGGTGCAATTTAGATTGCACCTACTGTTATGTTTACCATTTAGGCGATGATGCGTGGAAAGACAATCCAAAGTTATTCAGCACGAAAATTATTGATGATATTGAACAGTCCTTATTCAACTTATACCAATTTCAAGGTAAAAGTTTTGCGATTGTTTTACATGGAGGCGAGCCATTTTTATTACCAAAAGCAAGATTGGAATATTTGTTTGCCAAATTACGCTCCAGACTTCCTTCATTTACAAGTATTTCTATTCAAACCAATGGCTTATTGCTTAATAACGAACTAATTGATTTATGCTATAAATACCATGTAACCATATCAATCAGTTTAGACGGCACTGAAACGGTGAATGATAAAATGCGAATTGACCATTTAGGGAGAGGCTCATTCACAAGAATCATGGATAGTATTCAATTAATTAAACAGCATAAATTTTCAAAAGAAATATTTACAGGTTGTTTGGCTGTTATTAATCCATTTAGTAATCCACATGAAATCTACCATTTTTTCAAACAATTAAATATTCCCAGCGTTAATTTTCTTATGAGAGACGGTAATCATGACCGTTATCCTTATGGCAAAGCCAATTTTTATTCCTTGGAATACGCAAAATGGTTAGAACAAATATGGATTGAATACTTCAATGATGAAAATCCTATTCCTATCGCCTTTTTTGATAATTACGTCAAAATGTTAATGGGTGGTACAAGCTCAAAAGAAGGTACTGGAACAGAAGTATCAGGTATTTTAATTATTGATACGAATGGCGATATTACCAAAAATGACACACTAAAAAGCACAGAAAATCGTGCTGATAGATTTAAGTTTAAATGGCATGTTTCTAAAGATAACTTGGTTGAATTAATTCAATCTGATGAATTTAAAGAATATTTAACCTTGCAGAATCCAACATCTGAACAATGCCAAAAATGTGAATATTTATCCATTTGTGGTGGTGGCATGCCATTATATCGTTGGAGTAAAGAAAGAAAATTTGATAACCCATCAGTTTTTTGTAAAGACCATCAATATATCATTCACAGTATTTCGCAAACGTTGGAACAATTTTATGAAAATCAATCCTGAAAATATTCAAATATTTAAACAACCCTATCCATTTGCACGAGCATTAGATTTTTTGGATAAAAATCAAGCAATCGAAATTTTAAAATGGTTTGAAAATGCGCCTTGGCACTTAACTGTTACCGACTTTTACAGTCAGTATGAATTTTCATTAGATAATGAAAACGTGCCTAACTCATTAAATTACTTAATTTCTTCTGAAACCAAACAAAAATTAGTTAATTTAATGTCGCAAATGTTTGATTGTACTTTTAAAAACAATGTAGATGTTGTTGCACACAGATTATCAGACAATCAAGTCATTAAAATCCATAATGATTATATTGAAGAAGCTGATTTTGAAATCGAAACACATCGTTTACTTATTCAACTTAATTATGGTTGGATTGAAGAAAATGGGGGTTTCTTGATGATATTTGCCAGCAATAATGCTCATGATATTGTAGATGCGATTTTGCCCGAACATAGGAGTATGTTTGCATTTGAGATTTCGCCTAATTCACATCACGCGGTCAGTCAAATTCACGCTGGTTTACGCTATACATTGATTTTTAATTTTTATGCAGATAAATAGTTAAATTAAGAATATTTACTGACAACGCTTCCCGCTTTCCCAACAAAAATGCCGTCTGCGCTCAATCGCAGACGGCATCTTCATTTAAATCGCTTGTTACAAAGGCTTCACATCAGGCAAATGCGGCGCGTAAGCCGATGAAGCATACGATGGCGAGTACTGATGATGCTGGCAAGGTAATCACCCAAGCCAAGGCAATCGGTTTCATCGCTTTCCAGTTAGCGTTGCGGTTCACCAAGCCGATGCCCAAAACTGCGCCCACCAAAATATGCGTACTCGATACAGGCAAGCCCAAAATTGATGCGCCCATCACAACCGAAGCGGCTGCCAATTCGGCGGTGAAACCTGATGAAGGGTGCATTTCTGCCAAGTTGGTGCCGACGGTGGCAATCACTTCTTTACCGATAAACCACAAGCCAACAATCAAGGCGATGCCGAAAGTCAACAACACAATCGGTGGCACGGGTGCGGAATTGCCCACCTCGCCTGTGCGCAACACGTCCATAATCGCGGCGAACGGGCCAATGGCGTTGGCGA
>JAUNMN010000006.1 GCA_030531795.1 Neisseria sp. | reverse complement strand
CACGCAATCAAGAAATCGCGTGCTTGCAACCTAACCGCCGTGTTGAAATTGAAGTAGACGGCGTAGGCGAATTGACTCAATAATCGCTTGTGTTGTTAGCAATGAAGAACCGCCCGATTTTCGGGCGGTTTTGTTTTGGGCGGCGTTTGGGAGTTTTGAGATTTGATGCCGTCTGTGATTAACAGGCTTTCTGTTGGCGAAGCGATAAAAGCCGTTTTAGTAGCGCAGACGGCATCGTGTGCTTTTTGTTTTGCGTTTAGGCAAGTCAAACGAAATGACAAAAGACAAATGCGGTTTGGGTTTAAAAGCAAACAAAATGCCGTCTGCGACTATAGAAAATCAAATCGCAGACGGCATAATTTGTTGAAATATCGGAATTACAAGGCTTTCCAGCGCGCTTGTGATTCGCGAATCACTTCTTTGGCTTCTTCAATATCGCCCCATTTGGTTACTTGGGTTGTGCCAGGTTTTTTCAAATCTTTGTAGTGATTGAAGTGGAACTCAATTTGTTTAATCAATTGAGCTGGCAAGTCTGATAAAGAATTGTAGGCATTGCCCGTGTGGCGGTCGTCGGCAGGTACAACCACGATTTTATCGTCCACTTCGCCATCGTCCACAAATTTCATCACGCCGATGACTTTCGCTTCCATAAAAATGCCTGTTGGCAAAGGCGTGTCGGTGATAATTAAAGCGTCCAACTCGTCGCCATCTTCGTCTAAAGTTTGCGGAATGAAGCCGTAATTTGTGGGTTTAGCGAACGCCAAAGGCTCAACGCGGTCAAGCTGCATCACTGCCAACTTGCGGTTCCATTCGATTTTGTGGTTTGAACCTGCTGGAATTTCAATAACGACATTGATGATGCCTCCGTCCACGTCGCCAGCGTCTAAAATTTGGTTAAAATCAGCCATGATTTGTCCTTAAAGTGCGCGAAAAAAGCGCGTTAAAAAAACGAGAATTATAGACAGAAAAGTCGGTTTTTGCACGGAAAAATGCCGTCTGCAGTTTGTTTGGAGACTGTAGACGGCATCGTTTTATTCAGCGCGGATTAACTTGCGAAATATTTAATCAGCGTTTGCGCGCTCAAAATCGCCATCGCTACCACCACAATCGCACCTGAAACCGTCATCCAAGCAGGGTGTTTGTAGTCGCCGACGATTTTGGTTTTATACGCCGCCAGCAAAATCAAACCCAAAGAAATCGGCAAAATCAAACCGTTCAACGCGCCGACGAACACCAACACTTGCGCAGGGCGACCGATAGAAGCTAAAACTGCAGTAGAAATCACGATAAACGCGATAATCCACCAGTTTTTGTTGCGTTCAATTTTTTCGTTGAAGCTGGAAATGAACGACACTGAAGTGTATGCCGCGCCGATCACCGAAGTAATCGAAGCCGCCCAAATCACCACGCCGAAAATCAGCAAGCCAACATTGCCAGCGATGTGTTCAAATGGCGTTGAAGCTGGGTTTTTTGCGTTCAAAGCCACGCCTTGCGACACCACGCCCAACACCGCCAAAAACAACACGATGCGCATCACAGACGCAATCAAAATCGCACTAACCGAGCTTTTGTTTACTTCTTTAAGCGACTCTTTGCCCTTGATGCCCGCGTCTAACAAGCGGTGCGCGCCTGCGAACGTGATGTAGCCGCCGACCGTGCCGCCAACCAAAGTAACAATCGCTACAGCATCTAATTTTTCAGGGAAAAAGGTGCGCACCACGGCTTCGCCCATCGGCGGATTCGCTTGCCACGCCACATAAACAGTCAAAGCAATCATCACAAAACCCATGATTTGCGCGAATCTGTCCATCGCTTTGCCTGCTTCTTTGAACAGGAAAATGCCGATGGCAATCGCGCCGCTAATCACCGCGCCCATTTCAGGGCTGATGCCAAACAGCAAATTCATGCCCAAACCTGCGCCGCCGACATTACCGATGTTAAACGCCAAGCCGCCCATCACAATCAGCAAAGCCAAAAAGTAGCCTGCCCCTGGGAACACTTGGTTGGCGATGTCTTGCGCGCGTTTTTCAGACACGGCGATGATGCGCCAAATATTCAATTGCGCGCCGATGTCTAACAAAATCGACAGCAAAATCACAAAGCCAAAACTCGCCATCAGGCTTTGGGTGAAAGTGGCGGTTTGGGTTAAGAAACCAGGGCCGATGGCGGAAGTTGCCATCAAAAATGCCGCACCCAGTAGGGCGTTGCGGCGGTTGCTTGATTGAGACATAAGTCGCTCCTTTGCATTGTGTTTGAAAAATGAAAAATAAAGGTTTAAGTTTGCCGATGCCGTCTGCAAGTGCGTGTGTTGGTGAAACCGAACAACACTTTTTTTAGCAACAAATCAATAATCAATCTAACGGCAAAGCGTTTTGCCGAACATTCACGCCTGCACGCGTATGCCGTTTTCCTGCAAAACTTGGCGTATGCGTTGGGCGAATTCCAGCGCGTGTTCGCCGTCGCCGTGCAAACAAATGCTGTCGGCTTGTACACGAACCGTGTCGCCGTCTACGCTCGTTACCGTTCCCGTTTGCGCCATTTGCAAAACCTGCGCTATTGCTTCTTCATCGCTGCTGACGGTTGCATCTGGACGCGTGCGCGGTACGAGCGAACCGTCCGCCAAATAACGGCGGTCGGCAAACACTTCGGAAATCACGCCCAAGCCAGCGGCTTTGCCTGCTTCCAACAACAAGCTGCCCGACAATGCCATCAGTTTCAATTGCGGATTGAAATCGCGCACGGTTTGGGCGATTAAGTCCGCCAAATCGCGTTCTTTCGCCGCTTGGTTGTATAACGCGCCGTGCGGTTTGACATACGCCATCGCCACGCCAGCCGCATCGCACAAGGCTTGCGCCGCGCCGAGTTGGTAACGCAAATGCGCTTGCAACTCTGTAGACGGCAGGTGCATATTGCTGCGTCCGAAATTCTCGCGGTCGGGAAAAGACGGATGAGCGCCCACGCGCACGCCGTTTTGTTTCGCCCAGTTCAAAGCGTTTGCCATCTGCACTGCGTCGCCAGCGTGAACGCCGCAAGCGATGTTGGCGGACGTTACCCGTTGGAGCAGGGCTTCATCATTGCCACAACCTTCCGCCAAATCGGCATTTAAATCAACTTGCATTTTGCACTATCTTTCTGATTTGATTGAGATAAACTTCGTCTTTTTGTTGCAGTTTTGCTGCTTGTTCAGGCGTAACCATCTGAAAACGCACTTTGCTGCCAAAACGCAGTTGCGCCAAACGCCCCAAATCGGCGTGGGCAATCGCGGCGATTTTCGGGTAGCCGCCAGTGGTTTGCGTGTCCGCCATCAAAATAATCGGTTGTCCGCTCGGCGGCACTTGCACCGTGCCAAAACCCACCGCGTGCGACAACATTTCGGTTTTCTTTTTCTGATTGAGTTCGCCACCCGAAAAACGATAGCCCATGCGGTTGCTGTCGCTTTGCAAAGTCCACGCGTCTTGCCAAAAGCGGTATTGCGCGGGTTTGCTGAAGCTGTCGTATTCTGCAGACGGCACGGCGTGTATCACATTGGTCAAAGCAATCGGGGCGATACCGATTTGCGGCAAGGCGATGCCGCCTTGTCCTGAGCCTGTCGAATGGGCTGCACTTGTTGGCAACACGTCGCCTGCCTTTAACGCACGCCCTTCCAAACCACCAAACGCCGCTTTCAAATCGGTGCTGCGTGAACCCAACACTTTAGGCACCTCAATCCCACCTTGCACGCACAAATAGCCATACATGCCTTGCACGGCGCGCACCAAACGCAAAACCTGTCCTTTTTTCGCCGCGTATCGCCAGTAAGAATGCACGGGGCTGTCGTTTAAAGTCGCTTCGTAAATCGCACCCGTGATGCAAAAATGCGTGTCGTGTTGAAATTCAATCGTCAAACCGCCCAACACCACTTCCACCGCCGCCGCGTTTTCTGCGTTGCCCAACAACACATTGCCAGCACGCAAAGCCAAAGCGTCCATCGCCCCAGCGTGTCCGATGCCCAAACGGCGCAAGCCATAACGCCCCAAATCTTGCACGCTTGCCAGTGCTTGTATCTGCGTTATTTTCATAAAATCACCTTTTCCGCCACAAATTGCACCGTGTCGCCAGCCGAAAGCAAGGTTGGCGGCGATTGTTGCGCGTCAAACAAAGGCAGCAGCGTTCGCCCCAAAATCTGCCAGCCAGCAGGCGAAGCAAAAGGATAAACGCCCGTTTGGCTGCCACCGATGCCGACCGAACCAGCGGCGATTTGGGTGCGCGGCACGGCACGGCGTGGCGTGTGCAAATGTTCAGGCAAACCGCCTAAATACGGAAAACCTGCCTGAAAACCCATCATAAACACGGTATAAATCGGCGCGGTGTGGCGAGCAATCACTTCTTCGGGCGTGATGCCGTGAAACTCGGCAACTTCCGCCAAATCCATGCCAAATTCGCCACCGTATTGCACAGGAATTTCAATGTGTTTGCCTTGATAATCCGCCGCTTGAATAGTGTGCCAACTGGTTTCCATCAGCTCGGAAAGTGCCGCGATATGCGCCGAATTGCATGCAAAAACCGTGAGATTGTTCATGCCCACCACCACTTCCGCAACCGCGTTTTGCTGTTGCAAAAAATCGGCAAACGCCCACAAACGGCGTTGCTGCTCAATTTGCGCGGGCGGCAGCAAATGAAAAGATAAGGCGGCTTCGTTTAGCCTTGCGAGCGAAAAAGTGCTGCTCATCGCGATGTTTCCCTGAATATTTTTGTCGTGGGTTAGTTTGTATCAAGAATTGTTATTTTTTGTCAATATGTAGACAAATTTCGCAATATTTAAGTTTATAATGCCGTCTGCGGTGTGGTTTTGTGGCAACAAATGGCAAATGAAATGACAAATGTCTTGCGTGTTTTGTTGCGGTTTTCAATGATTATTTTGCGAGCGATTTTATGTGGCACATCATCGCCATAGGCTATATTTTTGTTACGTTGATGTTTTCGGTGGCGCAGCCGAGCATTGAACGCGTGTTGATTTATTTGGTGTTTTGGACGATTTTGCCCACGCTGTTTATGTTTTGGGTGCTCAAAACGCGCCGCCGCAACCAGCGTTTGAAGCGTGAAGAGAAATTGCAGACGGTAAAAGTGAAGGAAAAGCGTGAACAGGACGCGTAATGATGTGCCAAAAATGCAAAAAAGACTTTGATTTTCTACATGATAAGATTGTCAATTTTTTGGTTTCTGAGCTATAATCGCGGTCTCTCAAGTTTTGGCTTTGAGAGATTTTTATTTTTTCATACGCTCGCACGGGGTGTTCAAAGGGTGCTGAATAAAACAAATCATCTTCATGCTTTAATGAAGGTGTTTATTTGGTTCTAAAATCTCGTGTTTGCATTAACCCTTTAAAGGAAATTCAATGTCTCAAGTTACTATGCGTCAAATGTTGGAAGCTGGCGTTCACTTTGGTCACCAAACTCGTTACTGGAATCCGAAAATGGAACAATACATTTTCGGTGCGCGTAACAAAATCCACATCATCAACTTGGAAAAAACCTTGCCTTTGTTCCACGAAGCGCAAGAAGTGGTACGCCGTTTGGTTGCGAACAAAGGCACTGTTTTGTTCGTAGGCACGAAACGTCAAGCACGCGAAATCATCAAAGAAGAAGCGACTCGCGCTGGCATGCCATTCGTTGACCATCGTTGGTTGGGCGGTATGTTGACCAACTACAAAACCGTAAAACAATCAATCAAACGCTTGGAAGAGAAAGCAGCTATTTTGGAAAACGCTGAAAACAGCGGCTACAACAAAAAAGAATTGCTGGACATGACTCGCGAAGTGGAAAAATTGGAACGCTCTTTGGGCGGCATCAAAAACATGAAAGGTTTGCCTGACGCGATTTTTGTAATCGATACTGGCTACCAACATGGCACTTTGGTTGAAGCGGCTAAATTGGGCATTCCTGTGATTGCCGTGGTGGACTCAAACAACAGCCCTGATGGCGTGAAACACGTTATCCCTGGTAACGATGACTCTGCTAAAGCCATTCGCTTGTACTGCCGTGGTATCGCTGATGCGGTATTGGAAGGCAAAAACCAAGCAGTTGCTGAAGTGGTTGCAGCGGCTCAAGCAGCAGCTGAGTAATCAGACTTTATCGTATGCCGTCTGCACTTGAATGAACTAATGAACTTAAGGTCGCAGACGGCATCGGTAACACCTTCAATAAGATTTTCACACAAGACGCAAATTGGTCTTGTGTTTTTCCGATTAAATGGAGAGTAAACATGGCAGAAATTACTGCAAAAATGGTTGCTGACTTGCGTGCGGCAACTGGCTTGGGCATGATGGAATGCAAAAAAGCCTTGGTGGAAGCTGAGGGCAATGTAGAAAAAGCAGAAGAAATTTTGCGCATCAAATCTGGCGCGAAGGCTGGTAAATTGGCGGGTCGCCAAGCGGCTGAAGGCGTGTTGGCATTTGCGATTGAAGGCAATGTGGGTGCTTTGGTGGAAGTGAACTGCGAAACCGACTTCGTGGCTAAAGACGCTGGCTTCGTGGCATTTGCCAACTCTGTTGCCAAAACTGCAGCAACGCAAAAACCTGCAACGGTTGAAGCATTGGCTGAATTGGTGGAAGAAGAGCGCAAAGCCGTGATTGCTAAATTGGGCGAAAACATGTCGGTTCGCCGCTTCCAAGTGATTGACACTGCAAACAGCTTGGTTGCCTACATTCACGGCGCGTTGGCAACTGAAGGCGTGTTGGTTGAGTTCAAAGGTTCTGAAGATGTGGCGCGTAAAGTGGGCATGCACATTGTTGCGGCTAAACCACAATGCGTTTCAGAAGCTGAAGTGGATGCTGAATTGGTAGAAAAAGAGCGTCATATCTACACGCAACAGGCTTTGGAATCAGGCAAACCTGCTGAAATCGCCGCGAAAATGGTGGAAGGTCGCATCAAAAAATACTTGGCAGAGGTTACTTTGAACGGTCAAGCATTCGTGATGAACCCAGACCAAACCGTTGCGCAATTCGCGAAAGAAAACGGCACTGAAATCGTGTCATTCGTACGCTACAAAGTGGGCGATGGCATTGAGAAAGCCGTTGTGGACTACGCGGCTGAAGTGGCTGCGGCTGCTAAAGTGTAATTTGACGCTGAATACAGCTGAAAAATAAACGATGCCGTCTGCGATTAGGTGAAGTCGTCCCTATAGCTTCGCTATGGAATTCCCTTCGGTCACTGGCGGCATTTTGTTGATGCGTTTTTGCGTACACGCCAAACGGGTTGTTTGGCGTTTTATTTTGCGCGTTTTACAGACAAAACTGCGAACCCAAACGCACCATTGAGTTCAGCACGCATCGCCCAAATCCGCTATAATCGCCGCTTCACATGGCTAGAACAGACAGTCGCCGCGTATCGCGTCAGGCATACGGGGAGGAAAGTCCGGGCTGCACAGAGCGAAATGCCAGCTAACGGCTGGGCGTGGCAACACGACGGAAAGTGGAACAGAAAGCAAAACCGCCGATGGTTTTTTCAAACACAGGTAAGGGTGAAAAGGTGCGGTAAGAGCGCACCGCGTTGTTGGCAACAACACACGGCAGGCTAAACCCCATTTGCAGCAAGACCAAACAGAACGCGCAGACGCTGCTCGCCGAGCGTTCGGGTAGGTTGCTTGAACTTGTTGGCAACGGCAAGTCTAGAGGAATGACTGTCCAACGACAGAACCCGGCTTATCGTTTTAACCATGTGTTCCCATAAAAAATGCCGTCTGCGACATTTGTTGCAGACGGCATCGTTTCGTGAAGTCTCTGATTTTTATCGATTAACGGTCAGCGTATTTCAACACAAAGCCCACAGGCGCGTTATCGGCGATATAGGTTTGATGCGCAGGTTCAAAAACCGTGCGGTCGCTGTGTGCCTTGGTCAATGCGCTGGCTTTCACTTCCACCAAATTCGGGATTGCGCCGCTGTCGTTGGCGTGGTTCCACTCGATTGAAGGCGAACCGCTTTCAGCAGCAGCCATCGCGCTTGATAAAACAGCAATTGCAGCGAATGTGGTTAAAGTTAATTTTTTCATCTTGATGTCCTTTCGGTTGGTTTTTGTTGTTTGGCACGACTTGTGCCGTGTTGATGAAGCACATTCTAGATTGTTGCCTGTTTGTAATAAATGCGGCTTTAGTTAATAGACCGTTTACTATTATTTAATAATCGCCAAAAACCACAAATAAACAAACGTCTAAACGCCCTTTAGAAAGGCAGCACTAAATTTGTCTTTACGCAATCTAAACACAAGATAATCAAAGCCAACGCAGACGGTACACAAATTGACATGCCGTCTGCAAGTTTACCGATTTGGCATTACACCCGATTACAGCAAGCGGCTGAAATCGTGGTAAGATGCGGTTTTTCGTAACGCACAAACCGAAAAGGATTGCACAATGGAACTGGTATTTATTCGTCATGGTCAAAGTGAGTGGAACGCCAAAAATCTGTTTACAGGTTGGCGCGACGTGAAATTGAGCGAGCAAGGCATCGCCGAAGCCACCGCCGCAGGACAAAAATTGAAAGAACACGGTTATCAATTTGACATTGCGTTCACTTCGGTTTTGACTCGCGCCATCAAAACCTGCAACATCGTGCTGGAAGAAAGCGAGCAATTGTTTGTGCCACAAATCAAAACATGGCGTTTGAACGAGCGTCATTACGGACAATTACAAGGTTTGGACAAAAAACAAACCGCCGAAAAATACGGCGATGAACAGGTGTACATTTGGCGACGCAGCTACGACACTTTGCCGCCACTGTTGAGCAAAGACGATGAATTTTCAGCACACAACGACCGCCGTTATGCCCATTTGCCAGCTGATGTTGTGCCAGATGGCGAGAATTTGAAAGTAACCCTTGAGCGCGTGTTGCCATTCTGGCACGACCAAATCGCCCCAGCGATTTTGAGCGGCAAACGCGTTTTGGTGGCGGCGCACGGCAATTCTTTACGCGCCCTTGCCAAGCACATTGAAGACATTTCTGATGACGACATCATGGCTTTGGAAATCCCAACAGGTCAGCCTTTGGTGTACCGTTTGGACGATAAATTAAAGGTTGTTGAGAAGTTTTATTTATAAGTTGGCACAAATTAAGTCATCATGCCGTCTGCAGTTTGGGTGCTGCAGACGGCAACACTTGCCAAATGTCGCAATAAAAACTAATATCCAGCCTTTCTAAACACACTTTGATTAACACAAGAAGGAGCAAAACCATGGCTTATACATTGCCAGAATTGGGTTACGCATACAACGCTTTAGAGCCGCATTTTGACGAAACCACCATGAACATCCACCACAGCAAACACCATCAAGCCTATGTGAACAATGCCAACGCCGCATTGGAGAGCTTGCCAGAGTTTGCTGAATTGTCAGCTGAAGAATTGATTGCACGTTTGGCAGAATTGCCAGCCGACAAACAAACCGTGTTGCGCAACAATGCAGGTGGTCATGCCAACCACTCATTCTTCTGGAAAAACCTGAAAACAGGCACCACTTTGCAAGGCAAATTGAAAGAAGCGATTGAACGCGATTTCGGTTCAGTAGAAGCCTTTCAAGCAGAATTTGAAAAAGCTGCTGCAAGCCGTTTCGGTTCAGGCTGGGCATGGTTGGTGGCAGACGAAGGTCGCTTGAAAGTGGTTTCAACTGCCAACCAAGACTCGCCTTTGATGGGCGAAGCCGTTGCAGGTTGCAAAGGTTATCCTTTGGTGGGCTTGGACGTGTGGGAACACGCTTATTATTTGAAATTCCAAAACCGTCGCCCAGACTACATCAAGGCATTCTGGAGCGTGGTGAACTGGGACGAAGCGGCACGCCGTTTTGAGTCTTTGTAATTTCGGTTCACTGTTTGATTGAATGAAATGGAAAAGCAGACTTCGGTCTGCTTTTTTTTGTTGTGTGCTGGCGAACACGCGCCGATGCCGTCTGCAGACGGCATTTTTTATATTTGAGAAAAATCTTTGAGGGAAAACTTTGGCATAATGGCGGTTTTGAAATGTGAACTGAATAGGGCTTCGGTTTGGGAAAGTGAAAGATGAGCACGACGCGTTCTTGGTGGGCGATTGCTTTGCTGGCGGCATTGATTTTGTTGATTACGATGGGCATACGGATGTCGCTGGGGCTGTTTGTGCAGCCGTGGGCGGGCGACACGCCTTTGAGCATCGCTGAAATCAGTTTGGCTTTGGCGGTGTGCCAATTGATGTGGGGCGTGGCGCAACCTGTTACGGGCGCGGCGGCAGACCGCTGGGGCGCGTTGCCTGTGGTGTTGGCAGGTGCGGTGGTGTTGGCCTTGGGTGCGGTGTTGTTGCCGTTGATGCCAACTTTTTGGGGACTGATGCTGACGGTTGGCGTGATGTTGGCGGTGGGTTCGGGTGCGGCGAGTCATTCGGTTTTGATGAGCGTGGTGGCGAACCAAGTGCCTGCGCATGTGCGTGGCAGTGCTTCGGGCGTGGTCAATGCTGGCGGTTCGTTTGGGCAGTTTTTGTTTGCACCTGTGTTGCAAGGTTTGATTTTTTTGCCGTCTGCAGGTTGGCAAGGGGCGATGTACGCGCTGGCGATGGTGTCTTTGCTGATTATGCCTTTGGTGTGGCTGCTGACGCGTGGCCAGTTTAAGCCAACGCCAAATGTGCAGACGGCAAAGCCAACAGCACACGCTACGGAACAAACTTTGTCGCAAGCGGCGAAGCAGGCGATGAGCGACAAAAGTTACTGGCTGATTCACGCGGCGTTTTTCACTTGCGGTTTTCACATCGCGTTTTTGGTGTCGCACTTGCCGACAGAAGTTGCTTTGTGTGGCTTGCCGCCGAGCGTCGCTTCGTGGTCGCTGGCGATTATCGGTTTGTCTAATGTGGCGGGTTGTTTGTTCATCGGCTGGTGTGTGGGGCATACGCGCAGCAAATATTTGCTGTTTTGGATGTATGGCTCGCGCGCCGCGTTGATTGTGGCGTATTTGCTGATGCCGCGCACCGACTGGACGTTTTACCTGTTCGCGATAGGTTTGGGTTTCACTTGGCTGGCGACTGTGCCGCCAACCGCCGCTTTGGTGGGCAAATTATTTGGCACGCGCTACCTTGCCACTTTATTCGGCTTGACCTTGCTCAGTCATCAAGTGGGCGGATTTTTCGGCGCGTGGCTGGGCGGCTGGGCGATTAGCGCGTTTGGCGATTACGGCTGGATGTGGTATGCCGATATGGCTTTGGCGGCGGCTGCGGCGCTGTTGAATTTGCCGATACGCGAAGTGAAAATCGCGCGACAGGCTTGATTGAATTTGGCGTGTTTAAAGATGCCGTCTGCAAATCAAATCGCAGACGGCATCGTTTTTTTGTTAAACCATTATCGCGTTTTGCTTGCTATTTCGGCAAAAACGAAGTGTCCATCACATAAGATTTCGGGTTTTGCCAGTCCACAATCACGGTAACGGTTTCGCCCAAATGCGGTTCAGGGTCGCGCGCGAGCGGTTCGCTGACAAAACGGTGGCGCGCGCCAGTCGTTGGGTGTTCGGCGGTGGCAATGATTTCGTAGCGGTCCAAAATGTCATTGGTCGTGTGCTGATTCCAGTGCCGAACGTGGCTGACACGCGCCGCAATGCGTTCGCCGTGTTGCAGCGCGTTGCGTTGTTGCTGATATTTAGGCAACAGAATCAGCGCGAAAATGCCCACTAAAACCACGCTGGCAAGATAAGTAATCGGGTGCGGCAGAAAATAGCAGGCAATTAAACTGGCGACGATGAGTAGGGCGGCGAGAATCAGAGAAATAATGCTTAACATATTGATGATAAATAAGTTTAAAAGCACAAGATGCCGTCTGCACATTCAAAACGCAGACGGCATGATGTGCCAAATCGGCAGATTTTATGCTTCGTTCAGCGTTTCGCGAGGGAAGGTTTTCTCACAATAATGACATTTGAGTTTGACTTGGCTGCTGTTCGGTTTCACATAAAAACGACTGCGCACGGGCTCGCCATGGCTGGCGCAATTTGGATTCGGACAGGCGAAAATGTCGTCGATGTGGGCAGGCAAACGCAAAGGCAGTTTGTTCACCACCTTAAACTGCTCGATGATGTTCACCGTTGCCGCAGGGGCGAACAAAGCCAAGCGGTCGGCTTCGTCTTGGGTGAAAATCACGTTTTTGATTTTGACGATGTCTTTGCAGCCTGCGCGTTTGCTCGGCAAATTGAAGCCAACCGTAACCGCGCTGCCGTGGTGCAATAATTTGAATTGACGCAAAATGGTTAAACCCAAACCTGCTGGAATGTGGTCAATCACCGTGCCATTTTCAATCGCTTCAACGCTTAATTGTTTGTTTTCACTCATTTTTGACTCACACTTCTTCATTCAAAATCAAAGACAAAATCGCCATGCGGGCATACACGCCGTTGGTGGCTTGCTCAAAATAATAGGCGTGCGGCGTTGCGTCCACGTCGGGGTGGATTTCGTCCACGCGCGGCAAGGGGTGCAACACGCGCAAATTCGGTTTGGCGTTGGCAAGCATCGCCGCTTCCAAATTGAATTTGCCTTGAATTTTGGCAAATTCTTGTTCGTCAAAACGTTCGCGTTGCACGCGCGTCATGTACAAAATGTCCGCCCATTCTGCCGCTTGCTCCAAGCTGTTAAAGGTTTGATAACTGCAACCCGCTTCGTCTAATTCTTCGGTGATGTATTCGGGCATCGCCAAGCTCGGCGGCGACACGAAAGCAAATTCGCACCCCCAACGTTTGAGCGCTTGTGCCAACGAGTGAACCGTGCGACCGTATTTCAAATCGCCAGCCATCGCGATTTTCAAACCCGACAATGTGCCTTGCGTTTCAAAAATTGTTACCAAATCCAACAGCGTTTGGCTGGGGTGTTGGTTGGTGCCGTCGCCTGCATTGATGACAGGCACGGCGGAAAACTCCGCCAACACGCGTGCCGCACCGTCTTTGGGGTGGCGTTGAATAATCGCATCGGTGTAGCTGGAAATGATGCGGGCAGTGTCGGCGAGGGTTTCGCCTTTTTTGGCGCTGGTGTTCGCACCATCGGCAAACCCGATGACTTTGCCGCCCAAACGTTGCACCGCCGTTTCAAACGATAAACGGGTACGCGTTGATGGTTCAAAGAAGCAAGAACCGATGAGCTTGCCAGCGAGCAAATCATCACGCGGTTCGCGTTTGAGTTTGAGCGCGGTGTGTAAAAGCAATTCCAGTTGCGCCGTGCTTAAATCGGAAATGGAAATCAAATTTTGACGATAGAGTAAATTAGCCATAGCGTTTTCCATAAAAAAACCCGTTGCAATAACGGGTTAAATCTCAAGAGCAGAAGTTGCCGCGCGGGCAGCACAAACAGCGTGAGCGTTGGCAAACATGGCAACTTCCTTTGTCAATTCAGATACAAAACGAGCGAATTATAGCGGAAATTTGGTGTGTAAAAAAGCAAAAATGCCGTCTGCGATTAGATGAGACTGTCCCTATAGCTTCGCTATGGGATTCCCTTCGGTCACAGACGGCATCGTGTTTTGTGTTTAAACCATCAATCAAACAAATCGCGCAATTTGTCCATAAAACCTTTTTGGCGTGGCGTTTGGGTGCGTTCCAAACCCGTTGAGATTTTTTCAAACTCTTGCAGCAACTCTTTTTGACGGTCGGTCAAATTGACAGGCGTTTCCACAATGACGTGGCAATACAAATCGCCCATCGCAGTGGAACGCAGCGACTTGATGCCTTTGCCTTTCACGCGCATACGGCGACCGTTTTGCGTTTCTGCAGGAATGTTCAATTTCACTTTTCCGTTTAAGGTTGGCACTTCCACTTCGCCACCAAGCGCGGCAACGGTAAAGCTAATCGGCAATTCGCAATGCAAATCCAAGCCATCGCGTTCAAAAATCTTATGTTGTTTGACTTGCACCACCACATACAAATCGCCAGACGGCGCGCCGTTGCGTCCAAGTTCGCCTTCGCCGCTCAAACGAATGCGCTGACCATCGTCAATGCCAGCAGGAATGTTCACTTCCACCGTTTTAGATGTTTTCACGCGACCATCACCACGGCATTTGTGGCAAGGTTCTTTGATTTCCTTGCCCGAGCCATGACAAGTCGGACAGGTTTGCTGCATTTGGAAAATCGCTTGGCGAACGTGAACCGTACCCGAACCATGACAGGTTGAACACGTTGTTGCCGAAGTGCCAACTTTCGCGCCCGTGCCGTGGCAAACATCGCAGTCGTCGTAAGTCGGAATCGTGATGCGTTTTTTGATGCCAGCCGCGGCTTCTTCCAGCGAAATTTCCACGCCGTATTGCAAATCCGCGCCTTGGTAATTTTGCTGACGCGCACCGCCACCGCCGCCAAACATTTGGCTGAAAATGTCGCTAAAGTCGCCAAATCCGCCGCCCGCACCACCAAAACCGCCAAAGCCACCGAATCCGCCGCCAGCACCGCCGCCCATGTTTGGGTCAACGCCAGCATGACCAAACTGGTCATACGCCGCACGTTTTTCCTTGTCCGACAAAATGTCGTAGGCTTTTTGTGCTTCTTTAAACTTTTCTTCCGCTTCTTTGTTGTCGGGATTGCGGTCGGGGTGATATTTCATCGCCAGTTTGCGATAGGCTTTTTTGATTTCATCATCGCTGGCACTTTTGGCAACGCCCAAAATTTCGTAAAAATCTTTATTGCTCATAATGATAGGGTTTGATAGAAAGTTTTGAATTGCCTGTAAATAGGGGCAAGGGAACGAGAATTAAAGGGCTGACAATGAAAAAAAATGAATGATGCCGTCTGCGATTCGGTTGCAGACGGCATGGCGTTGGTTGGTGTGGGTTTAGTTGGACGCATGTTTGGGCAAATGCACGGTGCTGTAAAAATTGCCGTGAATTTGGGTAACGTTGATGTGGTATTGGCGATACGCGTTGAAGATTTCGCGGTCTGGAGGCGTGGGCTGCGTCCAAAAATGTGCCAAACTGCCTTGGTCGGTAATGCCTGCCATGTCGTAGTTGGCGCGTCCCAACACTTTCACGGGCATATGGTGCACCAAAGCCGATAAGCCAGCAGTGCTGTTGAGCGTAACCATGCCTGTGCCGTAGCGCAATAAGGTTGGCAACGGCGTGTCATGTACATAAAAAATGCGCCCTTGGCATTGGGTGTATTTCTCGCAAAACGCATCGATGTGTTTTTTGTAGTCGATGAATCCGCGATCCATTGGGTGGTGTTTGATAATCAGCTGGGTGTCGCGCGGAGCGTGGGTGTTGAACGAAGACAAAACGTGCCACAAAAAATTGCGAATCGATGAGAAATCGCTGTGTACCCGCACTTGGCTGTCGTTAAACACTTGCAAGGGCAAAATGAAAAATCGTCCAAATTCGCCTTGTTCAACGCGTTGAGCGAAATGGCGGTCGTGTTGCCAGTAATAAAAACGTTTGATGCCCGATTGTATCCACAGCGACAGATAATGGCTGATAGAAAAATCGCGATGATGCACATAATGCGGAAAACGTTTTTTGCCTAAATTGGCGTAAAAATAATAACGTGCGGCGTGTTTGCTGACGCGCAAAAAACCACCAGGAACGGAACTCGGTGCTACATAATTTTGTTCTCGCAGCGACGCAAATTCGTTCAGGAAAAAATCGCTGTTGCGTGGCAAAGTGGAAAATGCGTTCACACCATTTTGTTCCAGCGTTACGAAATTCGGGCGGAAATAACCTTCTTCAAATGCCCAAAACGCGATGTCGTTTTGCTGGCAATAGAGTTTGGCAACACGATGATAAGGACGAGTATCGCCAAAACAAACAATGGCTTGAATGCCATGGGTTTGAACGAAATTGGCTAAAAAATCGGGAAAATTGGGATAAATATCGCAATACGTGTGGGTGTTTTCGCTTAAGTGATAATCGTGTTCATCGCCATGGTTGAAGTTTAGCTTGAATACTTGCTTGCCTTGTTGCTTTAGCCAGTGTGCCAAATCGGTGAAGAAACCGCCTAGCGGACCTTGTAAAAGCAAAAAGCGTTCAGCTGTATTCGCCATTCTTTCAATATTGCTGGGAATGTGCTTGCTTACCATGGTTCGTTACACGAAATTTGAGATTAAATTAAACCTTAAACGGGTGCGACAAAAAAGAAGCGTAAGTTTGCATTTAATCTTATCGTAAAGAAAGATAGATTTGCTTTAATTTACTTATTTGTTTGTTTAGCCAACGTTGTTTTACATTTTTGTGATTTTTTTGCAACAGTTTGTTTTGGCGAATCATCATGATTGCCGTCTGCGCATTGATGGCTTGTTTGGTTTGCGGATTGATGTAGCTGGGGTAATAAAGCAACGTGCCTGCAATCAGTTGCCACAATTCTAATTTGCGATTGCGTCTGTCTAGCGGCAAGAAATCGTGGGTTAGTCCCCAGCCAGCGTAAAACGGCAAACCGTAGCAATGCACTTTTTTGCCACGCAACAGTGCTTCAAAACCCGATAGCGAAGTCATGGTATGCACTTCGTCTGCTTGATTGATGCAGCTGATGATGTCGGCTTCTTCGGCGATGTGGTCGGCAAATTGTTGTGCCGTCTGCAGCGGAATATTGCCCACACGATTGCCGCTCACTACATCGGGATGCGGTTTGTAGATGATGTAGGCATCGGGATTGGCGGCACGCACGGTTTGCAGCAAATCCAAATTGCGATAAATTTTGGGCGAACCGTGGCGAATGGACGCATCGTCTTCCACTTGCCCTGGTACCAAAATGGTTTTGCCGCGTTGTGTGGGCAGGTTTAAATTGGCTGTGCCGACATTGTATTTGCTGACTTGGTGTGCAATCAAAAGTTGCTGAATGTGTTCGGCTTGTTGTTTATCTTGTGGCGAAAAGTGGATGTTTTGTAAGATGTTTTCCAAGCGAGATGCCGTCTGCGGATTGAAGTAAATCCCCAAATCGTCTATCACTAAAGACGCAGGTGCAACCAAATTCGAACCCAAACCAACCGAACGCACAAAACCATCTTCCATACGCAACACGCTTAAACCGTGTTGCTGGGCGAAATCTAAAATTTCTTGTTTGCCGTTGCCCCAAGCGAGCAGGCGACTGTTGGCTGGCAAGCGTTCGGGTTGAATTTTGGCAAGCGATGAAACGAAGTGCAGACGGCAAGCAGGCGTGTTGAGAAAGGGTTTGGCAACCGCTTTTTTCCATAAGGACATGCCGATGCAATAAATATGCCCACGCAATAATTCATTGTGGCGACGACGCATGGCAAGGTGTTCAATCACATCAAAAATCGTCCCTGCTTCGCCTGTGTTGGGGTTGAGATAACGGCTGTATTGAAGATAAGCGGCGTGAAAAAGTTGGGTTAAAGAACGCGGTTGACGGCGCGTTGTTTGCGTTTTCAGCTCGGCAATCCATGCGTGATAATCGTGGGTCAAACCCCAGCCTGCATACCAAGCCGCCCCGAAAACGTGAACTTCTTTTTGGCACAGCAAAGCCTCAAAACCCATGTGCGAATTGACGCAGTAAACCTTATCTGCTTGTTCCAACAAAGAAATCGGATTGACATCTTCAGCCAGCAATTTCACTTTTTCACTTTGTGCCAACTGCGTTAAATAGCCTTGTTTTTTGCCACACAACACATCGGGGTGGGTTTTGACCCAAATTTCGGCATCGGGATTGTCGGCGATTGCCGTCTGCAACATTTGGCGGAAAGTGTCGGCGTTGGCTTGTCCGTATTCAATCGCCATATCGCCAAACGTTTGGTCTAATACCAGAACCAAAGGTCGATTCAAGTCATACGTTTGTGCTTCAAAATCAGGAGCATGATTGTATTTGGAAAGCCGATGTTGGCGGATTAAATTCATCGCGTTTTCGGCACTGGCTTGTTCGGCATCACTTAATGCGTCCGCCGCCAAAATCAGTTGTTCCAAACGCGAAGATTTGCTGGTGCCGTAGTAAATGCCAACATCATCTAACACCATAGATAAAGGCGCATCGCCTTGCACGCCCAAACCCAGTGAACGTAACCAACCATCTTCTAAAGCAATGTAAGGCAAGTGTTTTTCTGCGGCAAACGCACGCGCACGCTGCGCACTGGGGCGATATGCCCAGCCGATAATTGCCTGTGCGTCTTGCTTATTGACCAGTTCGTATTCGGGTAAAAACGCGTGCAAATGCGCGATTTTTTTGATGCCACGCGAAAAAATACTGGCTTTGATGGTTTGGGGGTTCATGGATTTTGGCATTTCATCACGCTTCGCAGTTTTGTTGCCAACGCCAAGCGTCGACCATCATTTGTGCCAAATCGCGTTGGGCTGTCCAGCCAATTTCGCTTTGCGTGTAACTTGGGTCGGCGTAGCAGACGGCAATGTCGCCAGGGCGGCGTTCTTTGATTTGATGCGGCAAGGGTTTGCCTGATGCTTGTTCAAACGCTTTGACCATGTCTAAAACCGAGTAGCCTGTGCCTGTTCCTAAATTGTAAATGTGTACGCCAGCGGTTTTGCCCTTGCTTTGCATGGCTTTGAGATGACCGTCTGCCAAGTCCACAACGTGAATGTAGTCGCGCACGCCCGTGCCGTCGTGGGTTGGGTAATCGTTGCCGAATATGCTCAAATACGGCAATTTTCCTGCGGCAACTTGGCAAATATAGGGCATTAAATTGTTTGGAATGCCGTTGGGTTTTTCTCCGATTAAACCACTTTCGTGCGCACCGATGGGGTTGAAATAACGCAAAATAATCATGCTCCAACGCGAATCGGCGTGTTGAATGTCGCGCAAAACGCGTTCCACCATGTATTTTGATGTGCCGTAGGGGTTGGTTGTGCCGCCGACAGGCAAATCTTCGGTAATCGGTACGCGCGCTGGGTCGCCGTACACCGTTGCCGATGAGCTGAACACCATACTGAACACGCCAGCCGCTGCCATTTCTTCCGCCAAAATCAGGCTGCCCACCACATTATTGTCATAATATTTAATCGGTTGCTGCACACTTTCTCCCACCGCTTTCAAGCCAGCAAAGTGCATCACGGTTTCAATTGGGTGTTCCGCAAAAATGCGGCGCAACAAAGCGCGGTCGCGAATGTCGCCTTGATAAAACGGAATGTCTTTGCCACAAATTTGTGCCAAACGTGGCAACACATCTGCTGATGAATTAGACAAGTTGTCTAAAATCACCACGTCGTAACCTGCTTCGCACAAAGCAACAACCGTGTGCGAACCGATAAAACCCGTACCGCCTGTAACCAAAACTGTCATATTTTTTCCTTTATGAGTTGTTGTGCCGTCTGTGACTGAAATTTGAATACTGTCCCTATAGCTTCGCTATGGGATTCCCTTCGGTCACAGGCGGCATCTTGTTTTCATTTAATCAGTTTAATCAATTTGCAAAGGTGCAAACGATTTCACCACATCATCAACCGCTTTAACGCGCGTTAAAAAGTCTTCCAGCTGGTTCAAAGGCAGCGCAGACGGGCCGTCGCATTTGGCTTCATTCGGGTTGGCGTGCGACTCCAAAAATAAACCAGCCAAACCCGTTGCCATACCAGCCAGAGCTAAATCCAACACCTGCGAGCGGCGACCACCCGAAGCAGCCGCCCCCGATTCGCGTTGCTGCAAAGAGTGGGTAACGTCAAAAATAATCGGCAGATTGTCGCAAGTTTTTTTCATCACACCAAAACCCAGCATGTCCACCACCAAATTATCGTAGCCAAAATTGCTGCCGCGCTCGCACAACACAATCTCGCTATTGCCCGCTTCTTTGAATTTTTCCACGATGTTTTTCATTTGCGAAGGGCTGAGAAACTGCGGTTTTTTGATGTTGATGACGCGACCTGTTTTCGCCATTGCCACCACCAAATCGGTTTGACGCGCCAAAAACGCAGGCAATTGCAACACATCGCACACCTCGGCAACAGGTTCGCACTGCCAAGGTTCATGCACATCGGTAATCACAGGTACACCAAATTCCTGCTTCACCGCCGCAAAAATTTTCATGCCTTCGTCCAAACCCACGCCGCGATAAGAATGAATAGACGAACGATTTGCCTTGTCAAAAGATGCTTTAAAAACAAAGGGAATACCTAGTTTTTCGGTTACGTTCACATAGTGCGCACAAGCGTGTAAAGTAGAATCCAAGTCTTCCAAAACATTGATACCGCCGAATAACGTGAAAGGTTTTTGGTTGGATAAAGAAGCGAATAAAGACATGATGACTTGCCCAAAACAGAAAACGCGTATTTTAAATGATATTTTGAGGCATGACTATGCGGCTTTGGAATGTATGAAAGCGCGTTAAGTTTGGCGTGTTACAATCTCGTTTATTTGAAAAACGCATGAAAATATTGGGTATTTGGGCGGAAAGGGAGTAGACAATGTTACAAGAAAGCATATTGACGCGTTTGTCGGAGCAATTTTATTCGCGTGTGAAGTTGGCGGGTTTGCAGACGGCACATTGGGTGGCGGTGAACGAGGGTTTGGCACGGGAAATCGGCTTGCCTGAACATTTTTTTGCACAAGAAAACAGTTTGGCGTTGTTGAGTGGCAATGCTGATTACGCTGTGCAACCGTGGGCGAGTGTGTACAGCGGACATCAATTTGGCGTGTATGTGCCGCAGCTGGGCGATGGTCGGGCGGCGTGTTTGGGGCAAACGCAAACTGCAGACGGCAAAACATGGGAATGGCAACTCAAAGGCGCGGGCAAAACGCCGTTTTCGCGTTTTGCAGACGGACGGGCGGTGTTGCGTTCGTCGATTCGCGAGTATTTGGCTTCGGAAGCGATGGCGGCTTTGGGGATTCCGACCACGCGTGCGTTGGCTTTAGTTGGCGGCAGTGACAAGGTTTATCGTGAAGAAGTGGAAACCGTGGCGATTGTTACCCGACTTGCGCCCAGTTTTTTGCGTTTTGGACATTTTGAATATTTTTATCACAAAGGGCAGCACGATGCTTTGAAGCAATTGTGGGATTTTGCTTTGAGCCATTATTTCGCTGAATGTCAAAATGAAGATGAACCTTATTTGGCTATGTTTGCAGAAATTAGCCGCCGTTCGGTGCAGTTGGTGGCGGCGTGGCAGGCGGTGGGGTTTTGTCATGGCGTGTTAAACACCGACAATATGTCGCTCTTGGGTTTGACGATTGATTATGGTCCGTTTGGCTTTTTGGACGCGTACGACCGCCGCCATGTTTGCAATCATTCGGACGCGACTGGGCGTTACGCTTATCAAGAGCAGCCGTCGATTGTGCATTGGAACTTGATTCGCTTGGCTTCGTGTTTGTTGCCGTTTTGCCAAGAAGCCGATTTGGTGGCGATTTTGGACGAGTTCGCTGGTCAATTTGAACAGGCGTACGAAGCCAAAATGCGTGCCAAATTGGGACTGCAGACGGCACAAGCCGACGATGGCGACTTAATCGCCGATTTGTTGCGCATCATGCAACAGCAACGCGTGGATTTTACTTTGTTTTTCCGAAACTTATCTTTGGTGCAAAACGCCCACGATGCGCCGATTCCCGAGCCATTAAGCGATTTATTGAGCGATAAAAACGATAAAACCTTTGCTTTGTGGTTGGGGCGTTATCGCCGCCGTTTGCGTTTGGAAAACAGCGATGAAGCAGAACGCAAAATGCGTATGGATTCGGTTAATCCTTTGTATGTATTGCGAAATTATCTATTGGAACAAGCGATTGCTTTGGCGAAAACTGGCGATTTTCGGGAAATTGAACGCCTGCAGACTTGTTTGCAAAATCCGTTTGTGGAACAAAAACAGTTTGCCGATTTTGCCGTGTTGCCGCCAGACTGGGCAGCGGAAATTTGTGTGAGTTGCTCGAGTTAAACCGTTAAATCACGCGTTTTTTTGTGCGAAATGAACGATTATGCCGTCTGCGTTTGGCGTTATAGTCAAAATCAAATGCAGACGGCATCGGCAAGCAACGGCGTGCTGGAAAAAATAAGCGGCAAATTGTAAAATGTCGCTTTTTTTGTGGGCAATGGCATGTATATCGGCGAATATGAAATCGGCACGCCCATCGCGCTCGCGCCGATGGCTGGCATTACCGACAAACCGTTTCGCCAAATCGCGCGTCAATTTGGGGCGGGTTACGCGGTGAGCGAGATGATTACCGATGACCCGTCTTTGCGCCATACCAAAAAAACCTTGCGTCGCAGCGATTTTGCCGATGAAACGGGTTTGCGTGCGGTGCAAATCGCAGGCAGCGTGCCTGAACAAATGGCGGCAGCGGCGCGGTATGACGTGGAACAAGGCGCACAAATCATCGACATCAATATGGGTTGCCCCGTCAAAAAAGTGTGCAATGTGTTGGCGGGCAGCGCTTTATTGCAAAACGAAAAACTGGTGAGCGAGATTTTGACGGCGGTGGTACGGGCGGTGAATGTGCCTGTAACCTTAAAAACGCGTTTGGGTTTTAGCGAACACAATAAAAACGTGCTGACCATCGCCAAAATGGCGGAACAAGCAGGCATTGCCGCTTTGGCGGTGCATGGGCGCACGCGCGAGCAGATGTATAAAGGCGAGGCGAGCTACGATTTAATCGCCCAAGTCAAACAAAATATCGGCATACCGCTTTGGGTGAACGGCGACATCACCAGTCCGCAAAAAGCGATGCAGGTTTGGCAACAAACAGGTGCAGACGGCATCATGATAGGACGCGGCGCGCAAGGGCAACCTTGGTTGTTCGCCGACATCAAATATTATGCCGAACACGGTGAGTTGCCCGAAGCGATTAGCTTGCAGACGGCAAGCGACACGATTTTGCAGCATTTGCGTGCGATGTACGATTTTTACGGCGAAACCGCAGGCGTGCGCATTGCGCGTAAACACATCGGCTGGTATGTGGAACGTTTGCCGCAAGGTGCGGTTTTCCGTAAACAAGTCAATGCTTTAGATGATGCGGAGCAACAATATCAGGCGGTGCAAACCTTTTTAGCACAACAAGAAATCAGCCATTTTCCCAGCGATTATCGGGCGGAAAATACAGCGGTTTAAATAAGAAAACACAATAAACACAACACATTAAGTGAACGAACATTTGCTGGCGTGTTTGGCGCGTGGCGATGAATTTAGGGGAACTTGCTGCGGCAAGGTGTGCCGCGTTTGGCGGCGTGAACGATGGGAAGAAAAAATGTCGGAACAAGTCATGGATATTGCGCAATGCGTGGAGCAAACGCTCAATGAATATTTTAAAACGCTAGATGGCGAACCTGCGCACGATGTGTATGCGATGGTATTGCAACAAGTGGAAAAACCGATGTTGCAAGTGGTGATGAAACAATGTCGCCACAATCAATCTAAAGCGGCGGCGGTGTTGGGTTTGAACCGCAATACCTTGCGCAAAAAATTGCAAGAGCATCAGTTGTTGCACACTTATGGTGATAAAACGGCGTAACACGGCGGCGATGCCGTCTGCGCTTGAAGCGATGTGTTTGGGCGAGCGAAACTTGTTCAGCTAATTGATTTTATTTGATTTTTATTTAATTTTTTGATTAAAGGAAGAAAAATGGCAGTGGTTAAACGTGCGCTGATTAGTTTGTCGGACAAAACAGGCGCAGTGGAATTTGCCCAAACTTTGCATCAACTGGGCGTGGAAATTTTATCAACGGGCGGCACAGCCAAACTGTTGGCAGACGCGGGTTTGCCCGTGATTGAAGTGGCGGATTACACGGGTTTTCCCGAAATGTTGGACGGTCGCGTCAAAACGCTGCACCCGAAAATCCACGGTGGCATTTTGGGTCGTCGCGATTTGCCTGAACACGTTGCCAAAATGGCGGAACACGACATCGGCAACATCGATTTGGTGTGCGTGAATTTGTATCCATTCGCCGCCACGATTGCCAAACCAAATTGCACTTTAGAAGACGCGATTGAAAACATCGACATCGGCGGCCCAACCATGGTGCGTTCGGCAGCGAAAAACTGGAAACACGTTGCGATTGTTACCGACAATGCCGATTTCGCTGCTTTGAGCGCAGAATTGCAAGCCAACGGCGGCGCATTGAGTGACAAAACGCGTTTTAACTTATCGCGCAAAGCGTTCAGCCACACCGCACAATACGATGGCATGATTTCTAACTATTTAACCGCTTTGTCTGATGAAGTGTTGAGCGGCGAGCCACAAGCGGCGGACTTTCCGAGCCAGTTTAACCAAAGCTGGATTAAGGTTCAGGATATGCGTTACGGCGAAAATCCGCACCAAAAAGCGGCGTTTTACCGCGATATTTACCCAGCCGCAGGCAGCTTGAGTGCTTACACGCAGTTGCAAGGCAAAGAGTTGTCATACAACAACATCGCCGATTCAGATGCCGCTTGGGAAGCGGTGAAATCGTTTGACGAACCCGCTTGTGTGATTGTGAAACACGCGAATCCGTGTGGCGTGGGCGTTGCCAGCAACACTTTAGATGCGTATCGCTTGGCATATGCAACCGACACGACCAGCGCGTTCGGCGGCATCATCGCCTTTAACCGCGAAGTGGACGGCGCAACCGCCAAACAAATCACCGACAACCAATTCATGGAAGTGTTGATGGCACCTGCGTTTACTGCTGAAGCTTTAGAAATTGTGGCAGCGAAGAAAAATGTGCGCGTGTTGAGCGTGCCTTTAGAAGCTGGCGCGAACCAGTTTGAACTCAAACGCGTGGGCGGTGGTTTGTTGGTGCAAACGCCTGATATTCACAAAATCACGCGTGCCGATTTGAAAGTCGTGTCAAAACGCCAACCAACCGAACAAGAATGGAAAGATTTGCTGTTTGTGTGGAATGTGGCGAAATTCGTGAAATCAAACGCGATTGTGTTTGGCAAAGGCGGTCAAACTTACGGCATCGGTGCAGGTCAAATGAGCCGCGTAGACAGCACTCGCATCGCCGCGCGCAAAGCACAAGATGCAGGTTTGGATTTGAATGGCGCGTGTGCAGCGTCTGACGCATTCTTCCCATTCCGAGACGGCGTGGATGTGATTGCCGAGCAAGGCATCAAAGCGATTATTCATCCAGCAGGTTCAATGCGCGACGAAGAAGTGTTCGCCGCTGCTGATGAACACGACATCGCGATGGTGGTTACAGGCATTCGCCATTTCCGCCATTGATTGAGTTAAAGGTTTAAATAACAAATCATGCCGTCTGCAACTGAAAAATGCTTGCAGACGGCATCATCATGAACGGGGAAAACATGAAAAAAGTAATTTACGCTTTGGCGTTGGCGGCGATTTTGAGTGGCTGCGCGTCATCGTCAACGGGCGGTTTTGTGAACGCGAGCAACGGCGGTGGCATCGCTGGCATTACTCAAAGTTTTCGGTGGTAAAGCGTATGACAAACTGGGTACAAAAGCTGCAAGCGAAAACTAAAGATGTTGGTGGCATACCTGTGGCACGTTTGTTGCCGCAAGCGACGCGGCGCACGATAGGTGCGTGGTGTTTTTTGGACCACGCAGGGCCAGCGCGTTTTGCGGCAGATGAAGCGGGTATGCAAGTGGGTTCGCATCCGCATTGCAATTTGCAAACCTTCACTTGGATGCTGGCTGGCGAAGTGTGGCATCAAGACAGCTTGGGCAATCGGCAAATGATACGCCCCGAGCAAGTGAATTTGATGACGGCTGGCACGGGGCGCGAGCAAGGCATTTGTCATACCGAGCAAACGCCTGAACACGTGGACACGCTGCACGCGGTGCAATTGTGGATTGCCTTGCCGATGAATCAGCGCATCGCCGCGTCGTTTCATCATTATCCCGAGCTGCCCAAATGGACGGAGCAGGGCGTGGATTACATTCTCACCACAGGCAAATTCGGCGAGCGACAAGCTCCAACTGTGCAATACAGCCCGCTGGTTGGCGTGGACATCAAAACGCAGACGGCATCGCGCATCGCCTTGCCGCAAGAGGCGAATTTTGAATACGGCGTGCTGGTGTTGTCGGGCAGCGCAAGTATCAACGGCGAAGAAGCGCGCGCCGATGAATTGCTGTTTTGGCAGGCACGCGAGCAAGTGGAACTGGAATTAGCCACCAACAGCCATGTGTTTTTCTTGGGCGGCGAACCCTTGCCGCACCCAACCGTGATGTGGTGGAACTTCGTTGCCGACAGCAAAACCGCCTTGCGCGAAGCGGTGAGCGACTGGAACACAGGCAGCGCACGTTTTGGCGAAATCGATTTAAACGGCACAACATTAAGCCGTTTGCCCGCGCCGCCCATGCCTTAAAAACTCATTGAAAACAGCGTAAAATTCAAGAAATTCGGTTCAAGCAACGCCGCAGCAGCTTTGCTAAAACGCAGACGGCATCAGCCGATAAAGTGAACAAAACAGAAAGCCAAACATGAAACCAACAGTAGCGATTATTACCCCCAGCACAGGTCGCGCCACTTTGCGCCGCACCATAGAAAGCGTTCGCGCCCAAACCTATCCATGCACACATTATGTGTTTGTAGACGGCGAACGTTTTCACGAATCGGCACAAGCCATTTTGCAAGATTATCCCGAAGTGCAAGTGTGTTATTTGCCGATGAACACGGGCGGCGACGAACGTAAACTGCTTAATTCCGCGATTAATGCTGCCGCGCCGTTTTTGGTCAAAGAAGATTTGCTGTGTTATTTGGACGATGACAACTGGTTTGCCGAGCATCACGTTGCGGGTTTGGTGGAAAGTTTAACGAACAACGAAGCCGATTATGCTTATGCTTTGCGTTATTTTGTGGACGAAAAAGGCGAAACCGTCGCCAAAGACAATTTGGAATCTTTGGGATTTTGGGCGATTCCGCACGTTGTGTATGAAGTGGAATTTATGGACGACACCCAAAATCTGCGACGCGCGCGTTTGCAAGGTTCGCCCACAGCCAAAGCAGGTTTGATTGACACCAACTGCTATCTGTTGCGCACCGATTTGGCGCGTGAATTGAGCGTGGTTTGGTTGCGAGACGGTTTGAAAAACGACCGCAACATTACCCGCTATTTGCTGGATTCCAAGCGAGTGGGCGTGTGTTCGGGCAAACGCAGTGTGTTTTATTTTTGGGAACCGTCTAAATCGTGGCCATTGCCGCAGGAATTGCGCGAAGAGCATCACATACTGACTGAAGCCGCGTATCAGAGTTTTGTTCATGGCAGCATGGTGGCGATGAATCAAGAAGTGCAAAAATTGTATGCCGATGAACAAGGTTTATTGCCTTGGGAAAAAGAAAGGGTTGTTCACAAAGAGCAACAGGATTCGACAGAATCAAACTGACGCAAATGCGTGTTCACAGAAAGCCAAACATGAAGCCAACCGTAGCGATTGTTACACCCAGCACAGGTCGCGCAACCTTGCGCCGCACCATAGAAAGCGTTCGCGCTCAAACCTATTCATGCACGCATTATGTGTTTGTGGACGGCGAACGTTTTCACGAAGCGGCACGCGAGATTGTGCAAGATTATCCCGAAGTGCAAGTGTGTTATTTGCCGATGAATACAGGCGGCGACGAGCGCAAACTGCTCAATTCCGCGATTAACGCCGCCGCTCCGTTTTTGGTGAAAGAAGATTTGCTGTGTTATTTAGACGATGACAACTGGTTTGCTGAACATCACGTTGCGGGTTTGGTGGAAAGTTTAACGCGCAACCAAGCCGACTATGCTTACGCTTTGCGTCGTTTGATGGACGAGCAAAGCGAGTATATTTGCGATGACAACTTGGAATCGCTGGGTTTTTGGAAAGTGCCGCGCGTGGATTATCAGCTGGAATATTTGAACGACGCAGGCGAAACGTGCCAAACCCAAATGACAGGCACGCCGCATTCGGCATATTTGATTGACACGAATTGTTATTTGATGAAACGCGAGATGGCACAGCAAGTTGCGCCGATTTGGTTGCGTCATGGTTATGAAAACGACCGCAATGTGATGCGTTATTTGGTGGAAGAGAGCCAGTTTTCGGGCGTGTGTTCGGGCAAACGCAGTGTGTTTTACGCGTGGGACAGATACAAATCTTGGCCTTTGAGCGATGAAATGCGCGTGCATTTGAATGTGCAAACTGAAGAAGCGTATTTTCATTATTTGTATGCGAACATTCAGGCGATGAATCGGGCGGTGCGTGAACAAAATCAGGACGAAAACGGCGTGTTGCCTTGGGAAAAAGAAGTGGTGTTGCGTAAATAGTTGCGTTTGAATGATTGTTTTATCAATGATTTGGCGATTTGGAAATGAGATGCCGTCTGCAGTTGCTGGAAAGAAATCTTGCCACTGCAAGACGGCATCTTTGCATCATCTGAATGAAAACGACATCATTCTACGCGTTCGCCGTGTAAATTCACATCCAAACCCTCGCGCTCCACATCGCGTTCCACGCGCAAGCCGCCACACAAAACGCCCACCACTTTCAAAATCACCAAACTCATCACGCCGCTGTACACAATCGCGGTGCAACCGTCTTTTAGTTGAATCCACACTTGGTTTGCCACTTCGGCTTCGCCGCCCAAAATGGCGTTGTTAAATAGCAAGCCTGTCAAAATTGAGCCAACCAAACCGCCGAAGCCGTGAATGCCGAAAGCGTCTAGCGAATCGTCGTAGCCAAAACGTTGTTTGAGCCAAGTAACCGAGAAAAAACAAGCGATTGAAGTGAGTATGCCGATGACAATCGCGCCTTGAATGTCCACAAAACCTGCTGCTGGTGTGATGCCGACCAAACCCGCAACCGCGCCCGAAGCCAAGCCCAAAGCGGACGGTTTGCGTTTCAAAACCCGTTCACACGCCAACCAAGTTAAGGCGGCAAATGCGGCTGCGGTTTGCGTAACCGCCATTGCCATGCCTGCGGCGGCGTTGGCTGCGCCTGCCGAACCTGCGTTAAATCCAAACCAGCCAACCCACAACATCGCCGCGCCGATGAGCGTGAACGCCAAATTGTGCGGCGGCATCGCTTCACGACCGTAGCCCGTGCGTTTGCCCAAAACGATGGCGGCAACCAAACCCGCGATGCCCGCGTTGATGTGAACGACTGTGCCGCCTGCAAAGTCCATCACGCCGCCAGCCGCCATGAAACCGCCGCCCCAAACCCAGTGTGCAGACGGCACATAAACCAACATCAGCCACAAACCTGTAAACCACATCATCGCCGAAAATTTCATGCGTTCGGCAATCGCGCCCGTGATAATCGCCGCCGAAATAATCGCAAACGTCATTTGGAAAAACATGAACACCGATTCAGGCACGCTGCCATCGCCGTTTAAAACTGTAGTTGTGCCGTCTGCAGCGTTTACAGTTAAACCGTTTAAAAACAAACGATTGAGTCCGCCGATGAAGGCGTTGCCTTCGGTGAATGCCAAACTGTAGCCCGCGATTATCCACAACACGCTAACCAACGCCGCCGCTGCGAAACTGTGCATCATCGTTGAAAGCAGGTTTTTCTTGCGCACCATGCCGCCGTAAAACAAAGCCAAACCTGGCACGGTCATGAACAAAACCAACACCGCCGAAGTCATTATCCACGCCGTGTCTCCGCTGCTGATTTTGTCGCTGCTCACCAGCCACACATCGGCGTGTGCCACGCTTGCCAGCAAAGCCAAAAGTAAAGCGAAATATTTGTTTTTCATTTGATTATCCTTTTGTTTTTCTGTTTATTTTTGGAGATTTTTTTAAAAGTGCGACTGGTTTAAATCGCCGCTTCATCGGTTTCGCCTGTCCGAATCCGAATGATTTGTTCCACGTTTTGCACAAAAATCTTGCCGTCGCCGACCTTGCCCGTGCGTGCCGCCGTGCAAATTGTTTCCACCACTTGCTCCACTTGTTCATCACGCACCACTACATCCAGCTGCAATTTCGGCAAAAAATCCACTGCGTATTCCGCGCCGCGATAAATTTCGGTGTGTCCTTTTTGGCGACCAAAACCCTTCACTTCAGTCAAAGTCATGCCTTGCACGCCGATGTCGCTCAAAGCCTCGCGCACGTCGTCTAATTTAAATGGCTTAATCATCGCTGTGATTTTTTTCATCGTTTTGCTCCTTAAATCAGTTTGGAAAGAGGGTTGCGAAACGGTTTGGAAAACATTTGCCGCGCGCGCTTTTTTGGAATGTGCAGACGGCAAATGTTATTAAATGTAAAATTGTCTACAATTTGATGCAACTTTATCAAAGCATTTTGTAAAAGGCAATAACTTTGTAAACAATTTTACAAATTGTGTGCGTGTGCTGTCTGCGTTTGGGCGCGAACGGCTGCTGTGATTTGCTGATGAAATGGCTTGAATGGCAGACGGCATCGTGGCTGGTGCAAAAGGGCGCAAGACGGTTAATAAAATCATTCATTAAACGCTTGCGCTGCGGTATAATTCGCCCCACATCGGCACAGCCGAACAACCCAACGAGGCGCGTATGTTAGTTTGTAATCCTGATGAAATCGTGATTCACGGCACAACCAGCAAGGGCAAAACCTTTCGCCCAAGCGACTGGTCGGAGCGTTTGTGCGGCATTTTGTCTTCTTTTGATAAGGGCAATCGCCTGTCTTATCATCAATGGGTGCGCCCGATTTTGGTGGACAATGTGCGCAGCGTGGCGGTGGATAAACAGCTGGAAGAAATCAATCCAGCGATGTTCCGTTTTTTGATGGATTTTGCGGCAGACAATGATTTGCGCGTTTTGGATTGCAAAACGCTATTGAGCGAAAAAGAAACGCAAGAAACCGTTGCCGAAGTGGCTGCGCCCAAAGCAACGCCTGTGCCTGTGGTGGCAAGCGAAACGGTTGCGCCTAGCGTGGAAAGCGTGCCTGCAGACGGCATCGTGTTGCGCGAAATTGCGCCAGTCGAAACTTCGGTTGCTTTCGCCGCTTTGAGCATTTTGCGACCTGCGCTGACTGATGTGAACCGCTTTATTGAACAAGTGAACAGCGAGCAGCGCGCGACAGGTTATCGCTTGCTTGGCATTTTTGAAGAAGGCAAAAACAATGCGGTTGCCGTCTGCGGTTTTCGCGTGCGCACCACTTTGTCTTATGGCAAACACATTGTGATTGAAGACATTGTTACTGTGCCACAAAGTCGCCGTCGCGGTTTTGCCCAACGCCTGTTGCAAGAAATTGCCAACATCGCCGCCGCCGAAAACATCGCCCAAATTCACGCCGATGCGCTGGTGGGCAATGAACGCATTGAAGCGCATCGCATGTATTACCGTTATGGTTTTGAAATCAATGCGCATCATTTTGTATGCAAAACCGAGCAATTCGGAAAATAGCATTTTAGATGCCGTCTGCAGGCTCAGACGGCATTTTCTTGAGATAAGCAACAGCATATTTTTTAACTTTTAGGGAAGAAAACATCATGACTCAAGCAACCAAATACAAACGCGTTTTGCTGAAATTGTCGGGCGAAGCCTTGATGGGCAAAGATGCTTTTGGCATTAACCGCGACACCATCATGCAAATCGTGAGCCAAGTGAAAGAAATCGTGGACATGGGCGTGGAAGTTGGCGTGGTGGTGGGTGGCGGCAATATTTTCCGCGGCGTGTCTACCCAAGCAGGCAGCATGGACAGAGCCACAGCCGATTATATGGGCATGATGGCAACCGTGATGAACGCCTTGGCGTTGAAAGACGCGTTTGAATCTTTGGGCATCAAAGCACGGGTGCAGTCGGCATTGTCTATGCAACAAATCGCCGAAACCTATGCCCGTCCAAAAGCGATTCAATATTTGGAAGAAGGCAAAGTGGTGATTTTCGCAGCGGGTACAGGCAATCCGTTCTTCACAACCGACACCGCCGCTGCTTTGCGTGGCGCAGAAATGAATTGCGACGTGATGCTTAAAGCAACGAATGTAGACGGCGTGTACACCGCCGACCCGAAAAAAGACCCGAGTGCCACACGTTACGAAACCATCACATTTGACGAAGCCTTGAACAAAAATCTGAAAGTGATGGACGCAACCGCGTTTGCATTGTGTCGCGAACGCAAATTGAATATCGTCGTGTTCGCGATTGCCAAAGAAGGCGCATTAAAACGCGTGATTGCGGGCGAAGACGAAGGCACTTTGGTGCATTACTAAACCGAAACGCGCCTTGATTTTGTCTGCATAAACTTGTCGGATACTACTGAAACAGGTAGTATCCGCTGATTGTATTGTATTTTTTGTTTGGGATGCGTATGCCGTCTGCACCAAGACAGCGCAACTCAAAACAAACCTAAACCGATTGAATAAAACGATTTTTCAAAGGAAAAACCATGATTAACGACATTCAAAAAACCGCCGAGAGCAAAATGCAACGCTCGTTGGAAGTGTTGAAAGAAAACTTGGCAAAAGTGCGCACAGGTCGCGCCCACACAGGTTTGCTGGACCAAGTGGAAGTAGAATATTGGGGCAGCAATGTGCCTGTGAGCCAAGTGGCGAGTGTAACCTTGTTGGACGCGCGCACCATCGGTGTGAAACCATTTGAATCAAACATGGCGGCGAAAGTGGAAAAAGCGATTCGCGATTCTAATTTGGGTTTGAACCCAGCGGCGGTGGGCGATTTGATTCGCGTACCGATGCCGATGCTGACTGAAGAACGCCGCAAAGATTTGATTAAAGTCGTGCGTGGCGAAGCAGAAGAAGGTCGCGTGTCGATTCGCAATGTGCGCCGCGATGCCAACGACCACATCAAAAAACTGTTAAAAGACAAAGAAGTATCGGAAGATGAAGCACGTCGTGGCGAAGAAGCCGTGCAGAAACTCACCGACAAATTCATTGCCGAAGTGGATAAAGTTTTGGCAGCAAAAGAAGAAGATTTGATGGCGATTTAATGGTTTGATGCCGTCTGCAACTGTGTGAAATCGCATGGTTTTACGCAGTTGCAGACGGCATCGCCATGGCTTGGAACGCAAACACATTCAGGAAAAACATGAAGTTAAGTAGCACGCAAGGTATTTTGGCACACAGCCACATTCCGCGTCATGTCGCCGTTATTATGGACGGCAACGGTCGTTGGGCAAAAAAACGTTTTTTGCCACGCGTGATGGGGCATAAACGCGGTTTGGACGCTTTGGAAAAACTGGCGGCGCGGTGTGTGGAGCTGGGCGTGCAATATTTGACTGTGTTTGCGTTTTCCACGGAAAACTGGCGGCGGCCCAGCGATGAAGTCAGCTTTTTGATGGATTTGTTTTTACAAGCCTTGCAAAAACAGGTTCAGCGTTTGCACGAAAACAATATGCGTTTGCGCGTCATCGGCGACAGAAGCCGTTTTGCCGCCAACATCGTGGCGGGCATTGAAGCTGCCGAACAATTAACTGTTAACAACACGGGTTTAACTTTAGTCATTGCCGCCGATTATGGCGGTCGTTGGGACATTTTGCAGGCAGTCAATCGGCTGGTTGCAGACGGCAAAACCGAAATTACTGAAAGCGATTTAAACGCCGAATTGATGTTGGGCGACGCGCCCGAACCCGATTTGTTTATTCGCACGGGTGGCGAAGTGCGCATCAGCAATTTTCTGTTGTGGCAACTGGCTTATGCCGAACTTTATTTCACAGAAACGCTGTGGCCAGATTTTGATGCTCAAGAATTAGACAAAGCCATCGCTTCATACCAACAAAGAGAACGCCGTTTCGGGCGCACATCAGAACAACTACCAAGTGAGCAGCAAAGAGGATAATCCATGTTAAAACAACGCGTTTTAACCACTTTAATTTTATTGCCGCTGATGCTGGCGATGCTGTTTTTCAGCAGCAACGCAGTGTGGGCGAGCTTTAGCGGCTTAATCGCCATGCTCACTTTGTGGGAATACAGCCGAATGTGTGGCATGAGCGAAGGCGAGCGTTTGCCTTATTTGCTCAGCACCGCGATTTTTTTGATGTTGGCAAGCATGGGCGACTGGCATTTGCCTGCTTTGGCTTGGTGGGCGGTGTTGGCGTTTTGGCTGGTATTAATGCCTTTGTGGCTGTGGAAAAAATGGGTGTTAAAAGGCGGCTGGCAAGCGTATTTCACAGGTTGGTTTGTGGTGTTGCCGTTTTGGTTTGCGCTGATTGATTTGCACCCAAACGCCGAATCTGCCTTGTCTTTATTGTCAGTAATGGGTTTGGTGTGGGTCGCCGATGTGTTTGCTTACTTTTTCGGCAAAACCTTTGGTAAACATAAAATCGCACCGCAAATCAGTCCAGGGAAAAGCTGGGAAGGCGCGATTGGCGGTGCGTTTTGCGTGCTGATTTACATGACCATTGTTCGCGCGGCTGGCTGGTTGAGTTTTGATTTTTCGTGGTTCACTACCATGCTGGTGGCATTATTGCTGACGGTGGTGAGCGTGTGTGGCGATTTACTGGAAAGCTGGCTCAAACGCGCGGCTGGCGTGAAAGACAGCAGCAGCTTGCTGCCTGGGCATGGCGGCGTGTTTGACCGCGTAGATAGTCTGATTGCGGTGTTGTCGGTGTATGCTGCGATACAAGTTTTAAGCAATTAAATCGGCGATTGCCCGAGCTGCAGACGGCATTTAACCTTATCTAACCAACTTTAAAACAGAAAACGGCTATCATAGTCAGCTTTGCGGCTGTGCCGTCTGCGTTTTGCCCGAACGGGGGCAAGCGCGAAGCAAATAACAGAAACACAAATCATGAAACAGGTTTTAACCATACTCGGCGCAACGGGCAGCATCGGTTGCAGCACTTTAGATGTCATCGCCCGACACAGCGAGCGTTTTGAAGTGTTCGCCTTAACAGGACACAGCCAAATCGCCAAGCTCGCCGAACAATGTGTGCAATTTCAGCCGCGTTTTGTGGTGGTGGCGAATGAAGATTTGGCGACAGAGTTGCGTGCCAAACTGCAGGCGGTATCGTGTGCGACTGAAGTGTTGTTTGGCGAACAAGCATTGATTGAGGTGGCAAGTGCCAGCGAAGTAACGGGCGTGATGGCGGCGATTGTTGGCGCAGCAGGTTTGCCGCCCACTTTAGCGGCGGCGCAAAGTGGCAAAACCATTTATTTGGCGAACAAAGAAACTTTAGTTGTGGCGGGTGAACTGTTTATGTGCGTTGCCCAACAATCGGGTGCAAAGATTTTGCCGATAGACAGCGAACACAACGCGATTTTTCAGGTCTTGCCAGCCGATTTTCAAGCAGGAAAATTGGCGGAACACGGTATCAATAGTTTGATTTTAACCGCTTCTGGCGGCCCGTTTTTGCACACCGATTTGGCAATATTGCCCAACATTACGCCCGAGCAAGCCGTGAAACATCCGAATTGGAGCATGGGACAAAAAATTTCGGTTGATTCCGCCAGCATGATGAACAAAGGTTTGGAATTGATTGAAGCGCATCATTTGTTTGGGGCGAAACCGAATGAATTGGAAGTGGTAATCCACTCGCAATCGGTGATACACAGCATGGTGCGTTATCGCGATGGCTCGGTGTTGGCACAAATGGGCAAACCCGATATGCGTACGCCAATTGCCTATTGCTTGGGTTTGCCTGAGCGTTTGGATTCGGGCGTGGGCGCGTTGGATTTCACCACTTTGGGGCAGTTGGATTTTTGCCCTGTAGACTTTGAACGTTTTCCCTGTTTGAAATTGGCGTATCAAGCGATGGAGGCTGGTGGCGTGGCAACTTGCGTGTTGAACGCGGCGAACGAAGAAGCGGTTGCCGCCTTTTTGGCAAAGCAAATTCGTTTTACCGACATCGCTCGCGTGGTGGAACACGCGTTGAACGCCGAATGTTTGCCGTCTGCAGACAGCATCGCCGATTTATTGGAACAAGACAAGCAAACGCGTTTACTGGCACAAACAGAAATTCAGCGTTTGAGCGTGTGAACCCGTGAATTCATCAACAATAAAACAGCCGTTTGCAGTGCAGACGGCACAAACTCAATCATCAGTAGAGTAAGCACATATGCAAACCGTTTTGGCGTTTATTGTTGCCATTTTGATTTTGGTTAGCCTGCACGAGCTGGGGCATTACTTGGTGGCGCGTTGGTGCAGCGTGAAAGTGGTGCGCTTTTCGGTGGGTTTTGGCACGCCGTTTTACAAGAAAAAACGTGGCGACACCGAATGGTGTCTTGCGCCGATTCCTTTGGGCGGCTACGTCAAAATGGTGGACACGCGCGAAGGCAATGTCGCTGAAGCCGATTTGCCTTATGCTTTTGACAAGCAACATCCAGCGAAGAAAATCGCGATTGTGGCGGCTGGGCCGCTGATGAATTTGCTGCTTGCGATTGCTTTGTACGCAGCCAGTTTTTCTTTTGGCATCACAGAGTTAAAGCCAAACGTTGGCACGGTTGTGGTTGCCAGCGTAGCGGACAAAGCGGGCTTTTTGGCTGGCGACAGCATTCAGTCGGTAAACGGCAAAAGCGTGCAAAACTGGAATGACGCGCAAGCCGAAATGGTGTTGAATTTGGACGCAGGCAAAGTGGCTGTGGCGGTGAAACAGGCGGACGGACAAAACGCCGTGCGTGAAATCAATGTCGCTGGCACGCCTGAAGCCGAGCAGGTTGCCCAAGGACAGGGCATCGGTTTGCTGCCGTTTAAATTGACCACGACTTTAGCGATGGTGAGCGAAAATGGCGCGGCGGCAAAAGCGGGTTTGCGCGCAGGCGATAAATTGTTGGAAGCCGATGGCGTGGTGCTGAAAACGTGGCGCGAGTGGGCGGAATTGATTCGCGCGAGTGCAGGCAAGAAATTGCACATCACTTACGAGCGTCAAGGCAAAATCGCGTTTACCGATTTGCGTCCCGACAGCATAGAGTTGCCCGACCGCAGTTTGCGCGGCATGGCAGGTTTTGCCCCTGAATACGATAAAGCGTGGGATAATGCCAACCGCATTGAATACACGCCCAGCGTGGGCGAAGCGGTGCAGACGGCATGGCAGCGCACTACAGGCTATGTCGGCATGACTTTAGACTTCTTTGGCAAACTCTTAACAGGACAGGCTTCTACCAAACACATTTCTGGCCCGCTCACCATTGCCGACGCGGCTGGCAAGTCTGCCGAAATGGGCGTGCAAAGCTATTTGGAATTTTTGGCTTTGATTAGCGTGAGCTTGGGGATTATGAATTTATTGCCCATTCCTGTGCTTGATGGAGGACATTTGGTGTATTATGCCGCCGAGTGGGTGCGCGGCAAGCCATTGAGCGAACGAATGCAAAATGTGGGCTTGCGTTTTGGCATGGCAGTAATGCTGCTGCTGATGTTTTTAGCATTTTTTAATGACCTTACCCGTTTAATTGGATAGTCGTATGAAACTGAAAAAATTAACCTTAACCCTGATGATGATGGGCGCAGCGCTGCCAGCGTTTGCCGATTTCACCATTCAAGACATTCGCGTTGAAGGCTTGCAACACACCGAGCCAGCAACCGTGTTTACCCATCTTCCTGTGCGCGTAGGCGACCAGTTTAACGATGCCAGTGGCGGCGAAATCATTCGCAACTTATACGCAACAGGCTTTTTTGAAGACGTTCGCGTGGAAAGTTTAGGCAATCAAGTATTGCTGACTGTGGTGGAACGTCCTGTTGTGGGTTCAGTGAACGTAACAGGCGGCAAACTCTTGCCAGATGATGTGGTGAAGAAAAACCTTGCCGCTTTTGGCTTGGGACAAGCGCAGCCGTTTGACCCAAATAAATTGAGCGAAGCCGTTGCTGCTTTGAAAGAAGAATACAAAAATCAAGGCAAATACGCCGCAACCATCACGCCACAAGTGAACAAGTTGGCAAACAACCGCATCGCCATTGATTTGAAAATCGACGAAGGCGAAACCACAACAATTTCCGATATCAATTTTGAAGGCAATACGGTTTATTCTGACCGTCAATTGCGCAACAAAATGGGTTTGAGCGAAAACGGCATGTGGACGTGGTTTACCAAAGCCAACCGCTTTAACAGCGACAAATTCAATCAAGATTTGGAAAAAATCAGCGCGTTCTACCACAACAACGGTTATTTTGATTTCCAAATTGTGGACACCAAAGTAGACCGCCAAGAAGACAAATTCAATCAAACCATTGACATCACCGTTTCTGAAGGCGAGCGTTACCGTTGGGGCAAAGTCAGCATCGCTGGCGACACTAAAGAAGTTTCGCCAGAGTCGTTAAACGAATTTTTAACGATGAAAGAAGGCAAATGGTATGACCGTTCGCAAATGATGGCTGCTTTGGAAAAAATCCAACACAGCATGCAAAGCGCAGGTTATGCGTATAGCGAAGTGAACGTGATTCCGCAGCCAAATCGCGAAACCCACGTAGTGGATTTCGTGTTGGCGGTTACACCTGGTAACAAAATCTACGTCAATAAAATCAATATTTCGGGCAATAACAAAACCCGTGATGAAGTGGTGCGCCGTGAATTGCGTCAAATGGAAGCCGCGCCTTACGACATTTCTAAATTGCAACGCTCTAAACAACGCGTTGAATTGTTGGGCTATTTTGACGGCGTGGAATTTGAACAGCGTCCATTGAAAGGCTTGCCAGACCAAGTGGATTTGGATATGCGCGTTCAAGAACGTTCAACAGGTTCATTGAATTTCAGCGCAGGCTGGGTACAAGATTCAGGTTTGGTGTTGTCGGCTGGTGTGGCGCAAGACAATTTGTTCGGTTCGGGCAAATCGGTTTCTGCACAGGTTTCGCGCAGTAAAACCACACGCAATGCGTCTTTGTCGTTTACCGACCCGTATTTCACACCTGATGGCGTGAGCTTGGGTTACGATGTTTACGCGCGTTCATACGACCCACGTCAAGAAAGCACTGCGTATCAATACAAAACGTCTAACGTTGGTTTGGGCGTGCGCACAGGCGTGCCTGTAACCGAATACGACCGCGTGAATTTTGGTTTGGCGGCAGATTACATGACCGTTCACACTTATCCAAACGCGCCAAAACGTTATCGCGATTTCATGACCAAATACGGTAAATTAACCGACGACCAAGGCAGCGGCACATTCAAAGGTTGGAACTTGAAAGGCACCATCGGCTGGGGTCGCAATACAACCGACAGCGCGATTTGGCCGACACGCGGTTATGTGATTAGTGCCAACTTGGAAGCAGGTTTGCCAAGCAGCAAATTGCAATATTACTCTTTAACGCATGACCAACGCTGGTTCTTCCCATTGAGCCAAGACTTTACCTTGATGCTGGCTGGCTCTTTGGGCTACGCCAACGGTTATGGCAAAACTAAAGAATTGCCGTTCTTTGAAAACTTCTATGGCGGCGGCTTGGGTTCGGTTCGTGGTTACGAAAGTGGCAGCTTGGGCCCGAAAGTGTATGACCGTGGCGGTAGCCGCATTAACTATGGCGGCAATCACATGGCAACAGGCACGGCAGAATTGCTGTTCCCATTCCCAGGTTTGAAAGACAATCGCGCTTTGCGTTTGAGCTTGTTTGCGGATGCGGGCAGTATTTGGGACGGTCAAAAATACGACGACAGCAGCAGCGAATTGCGTGAAGGCAGCTTGCAAAACGTATACGGTATCGGCAATACGCATCATTCAAGTTTCAAAAACGAATTGCGTTACTCGGCTGGTGCGGCTTTGACTTGGCTCTCGCCAGTTGGCCCGATGAAATTGAGCTACGCGTATCCATTGAAGAAAAAGGCAACTGACGAGCTACAACGCTTCCAGTTCCAGCTGGGTACAACATTCTAATATTAGACCGGAAAGTTGTTTATGAACCAAAAAACTTTATGGACAAAATGGACAGCCGCTGCTTTATTGAGCAGCGTGCTGGCAACGCCTGCAGTTGCAGACGGCATTCAAAAGCTGGGTTTTGTGAAAACCGAGCGCGTGTTCCAAGAAACCAAGCAAGCGCAAGCCATCGGGCAAACTTTGGCGCGTGAATTTGCCGAGCGTCAAAAGAAATTAGATGCGATGCAGGCTGAAGGTTTGGCGTTGCAAAACAAAGTGGCGGCGCAAAAAGCGGGCAAAGAGCGCGACAAAAACATCGCCAAATTAAACGAAATGAGCCGACAATTTCGCTTGGAAGAAGCGCGTTTGGCGGAAGAATACAATTTGCGCCGCAACGAAGAATTTGCCGCCTTGCAACACAATGCCAACCGCGTGATTTTTGAGTTGGCGAAAAAACAAGGCTACGATTTGATTTTGCAAGACGCGGTGTATATTCAGCCCAAATTTGACATCACCGACCAAGTGATTCAGGAAATGGATCGCTGATTAAACTGCAGACGGCAACTTTCAATCTGAACACGTTTTCTGAACACGCTTTTTGGGCTTGTGGCGCGGCTGATGCCGTCTGCACTTGCCGCGATGCGATTTGGAAACGTGTTGACATAGGAATTGCCGAACCTAAAACACTGAAATCGTGTGATAGAAAATCATGGAATATCGTTTATCAGAAATCGTTGCCCAGCTCGGTGGCGAAATGCGTGGCGAAGACATTGCCGTTGCGGCGGTGCAACCTTTAGCACAAGCGCAAGCGCAGCACATCGCGTTTTTGGCGAACCCAAAATACAAAGCCGATGTGAACGAAAGCGCGGCTGGGGCAGTGATTGTGTCGCCGAAAATGGCGGAAGAATTTCCCGAGCGTAACTTGATTATCGCCGCCGACCCTTATCTTTATTTTGCCAAAGTGGCACGTTTGTTTTCGCCTGTGGTGAAAGCGTCGGGCGAGCGTCATGCCAGTGCCGTGATTGAAGAGAGTGCGAGCGTGCCAGCAAGTTGCGAAATCGGCGCGAATGTCTACATCGGCAAAAACACGGTTTTGGGCGAAGGTTGCCGCATTTTGGCTGGGGCAGTGATTGAACACGATTGCGTGTTGGGCGATGAATGCGTGATACACCCAAATGCCGTGATTTATCATGGCTGCACTTTGGGTAATCGCGTGGCGATTCACGGCGGCAGCGTCATCGGTGCAGACGGCTTCGGCTTGGCGTTTGCAGGCGATTCGTGGTTTAAAATTCCGCAAACAGGCGCGGTAACCTTGCATGACGATGTGGAAATCGGCGCGAACAGCATGATAGACCGCGGCGCGATGACCGACACCGTTATTGGGCGCGGTACGAAAATCGATAACCAAGTGCAAATTGGACATAATTGCCAAATCGGCGAACACACCGTGATTGCCGCTTGTGCAGGCATTTCGGGCAGCACCAAAATCGGCAATTATTGCGTGATTGGCGGCGCGGCGATGTTTGTCGGACACATTGAAATTGCTGACAAAACCACCATCGGCGGCGGCACGGCTGTTACCCATAGCATTAAAGAAGCAGGGCATTACGCAACTTGCTATCCGCTGCAAACCCACAAAGAGTGGGCAAGAAACGCGGTTCATGTGCGCCATTTGAGTGAAATGTCCAAAAAATTAAAGCAATTGGAACAAGAATTGGCACAACTGCGTGGCGATGATGGCAACTGAATCAGACCATGCCGTCTGCAGTTTGCCTTATTAAATAAACACCTTAAACAAACAACAACTTATTGAAACAAATCATAATTCAGGAAAAAACATGGAAATTAAATTGCCGATAGAAGCGCGTGAAATTCAAAACTATTTGCCACACCGTTTCCCATTTTTATTGATTGACCGCGTGATTGCCGCTGAAGCAGGCAAATCTTTAACCGCGATTAAAAGCGTGAGCTTTAACGAGCCGTTTTTCCAAGGTCATTTTCCTGAAATGCCTGTGATGCCTGGTGTATTGATTGTGGAAGCGATGGCACAAGCGTGCGGCGTGTTGGCAGTGATTTCACAAGGCAATAGCCAACGCCCAGAAGGCGAAGTTACCCTGTTTGCAGGTTTGGACAATGTGCGCTTCAAACGCCCCGTGATTCCTGGTGACCAGCTGACTTTTGAAGTGGAATTGTTGGCACACAAACGCGGCATTGGCAAATTCCAAGCCTATGCTAAAGTGGACGGACAATTGGCGTGCGAAGCCGTGATTATGTGCGCCCAACGTCAAGCGAGCTAATGACACGGTTGCCGTCTGCAGACGGCAGCCTTGAGTAATAAGCATTTGGCAAGTAAAGGAAAAACCATGTCTTTGATTCACCCAACTGCCATCATCGACCCCAAAGCCGAGCTGGATTCCAGCGTGAAAGTCGGCGCGTATACCGTGATTGGGCCGAACGTCAAAATTGGTGCGAACACCGAAATCGGCCCACATGCTGTGATTGAAGGGCATACCACCATCGGCGAAGACAACCACATTTTTCAATTTGCCAGCCTTGGTGCGCAGCCGCAGGACAAAAAATACCGCGATGAACCGACCCGTTTAATCATCGGCAATGGCAACACCATACGCGAGTTCACCACCTTCAACACAGGCACGGTAACAGGCATAGGCGAAACCCGCGTCGGCGATAACAACTGGATTATGGCGTATGTGCATTTGGCGCACGATTGCGTGGTCGGCAACAACACCATTTTTGCCAACAACGCCAGCCTTGCAGGACACGTTACCATCGGCAACAACGTGGTTTTGGGCGGCTACACGCTGGTGTTTCAATTCTGTCGCATCGGCGATTACGCGATGACCGCTTTTTCTGCTGGCGTGCATAAAGACGTGCCGCCTTACTTCATGGCGGCAGGTTATCGCGCCGAGCCAGCAGGTTTGAACAGCGAAGGCATGCGCCGCAACGGTTTCAGTGCCGAGCAAATCGCCAAAGTCAAAGAAGTGTATAAACTGATTTACCGCCAAGGTTTGCCGTTTGAAGAAGCACGCAAACAAATCGCCGAAATGGCACAAACCGCCAGCGAGTTGGCTTTGTTTGAACCCTTCTTTGCTTCATCAACGCGCGGCATTATTCGCTAAACATACCGCCATGCCGTCTGCAGTTTATTTGCCACTGCAGACGGCATTTTCATATCATTTAAACTCAAACATTCAAGAAAAGAAAAAGCATGAACTGGTTAAACAAAATTTTTCGCAAAAAGCCCAAACGCAGCCAGCAAATTTGGCTCACGCACCAAGCTCAAAACAGCGGCGACAACCGCGCATGGATTGCATCCGTTTCCGAAAATGTCGGCAAACTCATTGCCGCAGGAGGTAGTTTGGCGCAAGCGCACCCCGATGCCTTGTTAAGCTACTATCTCAATATGTATCAACAGCAAGCCGCGGCGGGCGGATTCAATGCCTTTGTCGCGGCAAACGGCTGGAACGAGCAACTCAATAAACTCATCGCCCACGCCTTGCACATCTGCGATGCCAAAGAACATTTGGCGCACTTTCAAAACTGTTGCCAAACGTGGGCAATAAGCGACAGCACAACGCGCGAACAGCAAACCGTTTTGCAAGCCGAAGGCTTTCACGCCTTGCCTGATTCAGACCAAATCCACGCTGCATGGTTGCGCCGCCATGCCCACACTGTTTTTTTAAGCGAAGCCGAAATCGACCAAGCCATCGCGCGGCTATTGAATTGATGTGAACGACAGAAAAATGCCGTCTGCAGTGTAAAACCGCAGACGGCATTTGTTTTGTGCGTATCGTTTACGCTTGTTTGGTTTCTACTTGTACCAGTTCGGCAAATGTTTCTTCGTTGGCTTCAATGCGTGGCACATCGGCGCGGCGTTTGCCTTGTGGCAACTCGATTTGCGGCTGGGCAGCGGCTTGCGCCAAGGCTTCTGGGCGCGTTTGCACCAAAACCAAACCGCCTAAATCGCTGGCGATGTTGCTTGTGGCAACTGACGCAGCAGGGCTTGGCACGTTCTCGGCTTCGCTTGCCGTCTGCGTTTCGCTTTCGCTCGCTGTTGTTTCGCTTGGTGCGTTTTCGTTTGACGCTTCATTTTGCGTTGGCTCGTCTTGCTGTTCGTTTTCGTCCAGCACATGCGCCACGGCAAAACGCACTTTGTCGCTGCTGTCGGCAATCATTTGATTTTCGGCGTTGTCGTCTTCGTCAATGCTTTCAATCGCCACCAAAGGAACGGCGGTTTCGCTCACTTCGTCGCCAAACACGATGTTCGCGCTGTCGGCAACTTCTGGCTCGGGAATGGTAATCACCAAAGGCGCGTCCCATTGCGTTTCGGCATTCGGCTTATCCGCAGACGGCACGTCGTCCAAAACGTGTGCCACCGCCAAACGCACTTTGTCCGCCGCTTCTTCAATCATCAAATAATGTTCGATTTTGGCAGCCGATGGAATGTTGCGTTTGCGCTCGTTGCGGCGATTGCGGTCGCGCTGATTGCGGTTGCGTTCGTTGCGTTCGCGTTTTTGGCGTGGCGCACGCTCTTCGCGCGTCTCGTTTGCGGTTTCGGCAACGTCCACATTTTGCGTTTCGGCGTTGTCCACAAGCGCGTTTTCTTCCGCCACTGGCACGATTTCTTCGCGTGCTTCGCGGCGTTCTTGACGCTCTTGGCGACGACGTTCGCGCGCCTCGCGGCGTTCTTGTCGCTCGTTACGTGCTTCGTTTTGCGCCACTTCTTGTACCGCGTTTTCGGCGTTTTGCACCGCCACCGCCAACACTTCATCGCTGTTTGCCAACTCGCTGTCGTTCGCTTTCAGGTTTTGACGTGCGTCTTGGCGATTGCGCTCATTGCGTTCTTGACGTTTGTTGCGGCGATTGTTGTTGCCGTCTGCAGTTTTGGCAGCAACTTTAGTTGGCTCGTTGTCGCGCGTTTCGTCGGTCTGTTCGTTGTCGCGACGATTGTTGCGACGTGCGTTTTGACGACGATTCGGCGCGTTGCGACGCGAATTTTGACGCGGTTTACGCTCGGTTTTGCTTTCGGCAACCGCTTCAGTTTTGCCGCCAAACAAAGATTTAAACCACGCTTTGAAGCCGTCCCACCAACCGCTTTTCGCTTCTTCCACAATCGGCGCAGGCTGGGTGTGTTTCACGCCTTTCACTGCTGGCTCTGGGCGTGCGGCTTTGGCTTTTTCGCCGCCAAACGGTTTGGCGTTTTCGTCTACTTCAGGCACGTCTACGCGTTTGTAGCTCGGCTCGGCGTTATCGTCCACATCATCGGTGCGTACGCGACTGATGTCGTAATGCGGATTTTCCAAGTGAATGTTTGGAATCAAGAACACAGAAACGTCTAAACGCTCTTCCAAGCCAAACAATTCGGCGCGTTTTTCATTGAGCAAGAAAGTCGCCACGTCCACAGGCACTTGGGCATGAACTTCGCCCGTGTTGTCTTTCATCGCCTCTTCTTGAATGATGCGCAAAACGTGTAAAGCGGTTGATTCGATGCTGCGAATCACGCCTGTGCCAGCACAACGCGGACACGCCACATGGCTGCTTTCGCCCAGCGCAGGTTTCAAACGCTGACGCGATAACTCCAGCAAACCAAAGCGCGATAATTTGCCCATTTGCACGCGAGCGCGGTCTTTTTTCAAGGCATCGCGCAACACGGTTTCCACATCGCGTTGGTGTTTGGGGTTTTCCATATCGATGAAATCGATGACCACCAAACCGCCCAAATCGCGCAAACGCATTTGGCGAGCGACTTCTTCTGCCGCTTCCATATTGGTTTTGAAGGCGGTGTCTTCGATGTCCGCACCACGCGTGGCACGCGCAGAGTTCACGTCAATCGACACCAACGCTTCAGTGTGGTCAATCACAATCGCACCACCCGATGGCAAACTCACGCTGCGTGAAAACGCGCTTTCAATTTGGTGTTCGATTTGGAAACGCGAAAACAGCGGTGTGTGGTCTTCATAAAGTTTCAAACGACCCACATTATTCGGCATAACGTAGCTCATAAATTCGGAAACTTCTTGATAAACCTCGGGATTATCAATCAAAATTTCGCCGATGTCGGAACGGAAATAGTCGCGAATGGCACGAATCACCAGCGAACTTTCCATAAACAGCAAATACGGTTCTTTGTGAACATTTGCCGCTTCTTCAATTGCTTTCCACAATTGCAATAAATAGTTGAAATCCCACTGCAATTCTTCCACGCTGCGACCGATGCCTGCGGTGCGCGCAATCAAACTCATGCCGCGTGGCACGTCTAACTGCGCCATCGCTTCTTTGAGTTCGGCACGTTCATCGCCTTCAATACGGCGCGATACGCCGCCGCCGCGTGGGTTGTTGGGCATTAAAACGAGATAACGACCTGCCAAGCTGATGAAAGTGGTTAACGCCGCACCTTTGTTGCCGCGTTCGTCTTTTTCCACTTGCACAATGACTTGCATGCCTTCTTTCAAAACGTCTTGAATGCGCGCTTTGCCGCCTTCGTAGTCTTGAAAATAGGCACGCGACACTTCCTTAAACGGCAAAAAGCCGTGGCGGTCGGTGCCGTAGTCCACAAAACAGGCTTCGAGAGAAGGTTCGATGCGTGTAATCACGCCTGTGTAGATATTGCCTTTACGCTGTTCTTTGCCCAGCGTTTCGATGTCCAAATCCAGCAGGTTTTGTCCATCCACAATCGCAACGCGCAGCTCTTCAGCTTGCGTTGCATTGAATAACATACGTTTCATGGTGTCCTCGCTTGACGCTACGAGGCGGGTAATCAGTATTTAGACTGGCATTAGCCGTTAAATGGTGTGCAAATCCAGCATTTGATTGCTTATCATGTTGATGGATAAGCAAAAAACGGTTTTGCGACACGGTTCTGCTTGTGTGCAGACGGCATGGCTTACTGTAAGGAAATAAAGAACAAACACGTTTTTATTGTTTTTGTTTTGCGTGTGTATGGGTGCATCTTTTTATTTGATTTTTGCGATGCAAACAGTCTGAACAGGTTTTGTTCATGGCGTTCAGACTGCAAAATAGCCGTGTCTTATCAGTATCATCGCGTTTGTGCCATAGGTCTTATCAAATGCGATGCGGTCAAACTTAATTACCTTCTTTTCGCGACTGGCTTTTTCGTAATGTCGCAAAAAGGAAAATGCTTTGTAGCGTGCTTTTTTAATATAAAATACTCAATTCACAATCGGTTTGATTCATTTGGCATAAACGCCAATCTATTTTGAAGCAAACGCTCGGATTATAGAGAAAATGCAAACAATTAGCAAAGATTCAGTCAATTTCATCACCATCACCGAACACGAAGCGGGGCAAAGGCTGGATAATTACTTAATCAAAGTGTTAAAAGGCGTGCCAAAAAGCCATATTTGGCGGATTATTCGGGCAGGCGAAGTGCGGCTCAACAAAAAGCGTTGCACCGCCGACAGCCGCATTGAAACAGGCGATGTGTTGCGCATTCCACCGATACGCGTGGCAAAAAACGTGCCGTCTGCAGACGGCAACGCGCCGAAAACCGCCGCTCCAGCACGCGAATTTGAGATTGTTTTTGAAGACGATGCTTTGTTGGTGATTAACAAACCAGCTGGCATTGCCGTGCATGGTGGCAGCGGCGTGAGTTTTGGCGTGATTGAACAGCTGCGCCAAGCGCGTCCGCAAGCGAAATATTTGGAACTGGTACACCGCTTGGACAAAGACACCAGCGGTTTGCTGATGATTGCCAAAAAACGCTCGGCACTGGTGAAATTACACGAAATGTTGCGCAACGACCACCCAAAAAAAATCTATTTGGCATTGAGCGTGGGCAAGTTGGCACAGGCAAACTGTCATATCAAATTGCCGCTTTTTAAATACACGGGCGCGAACGGCGAAAAAATGGTGCGCGTCAGCGAAGACGGGCAGTCGGCACACACGATTTTCCACACGCAAAATGTGTTCACAGGTGTGGTTTTGCATCAAGTGGGCATTTCGGCATTGAGTTTGGTGCAGGCAACGCTCAAAACGGGGCGTACCCACCAAATTCGCGTTCATTTGCAGTCGCAAAATTGCCCGATTGCGGGCGATGAGCGTTATGGCGATTATCAGGCGAATAAACGTTTGCAAAAATTGGGTTTGAAACGAATGTTTTTACACGCATCTGAACTGCATTTACGCCACCCTTTAAGCGATGAAATGTTGCATTTGCACGCGCCATTGCCGCAAGATTTGGCACAAATGGTGTTGATGTTGCAACACAATTCGCCTGCGCCAGAAGGAGAAAATCATGAATAAAATGCCTGTTCGTTTGGTGATTTTTGACTGGGACGGCACATTGGTAAATAGCTCTGAACCGATTATTCAGGCTATGCAAATGGCGTTTGTTGAATGTGGTTTACTGAAACCCAGTTCAGAAGCGATACATGCTTTAATTGGTCAAAGTTTGTTGAGCATGTTAATGCAGCTTGCTCCACAAGAAAACGCAGACGGCATAGAACGTTTGCGTGCGACTTACGCGAATCATTATTTGAACCCAAATAAGCCTGCAGTACCATTGTTTGCAGAAGTGATTCCTTGTTTAAATGCTTTGAAAGTACAAGGGTTTTGGTTGGCGGTAGCAACGAGTAAGGGACGTAATGGATTGAATATGGAAATTGCTCACACACAAACCGTATCTTTCTGGCTGACGACACGTTGTGCCAGCGAGTGTCCGCCCAAACCTGCGCCAGATATGGTGCTGGAAATTTGCGATGAGTTGGGCGTGTTGCCGCAAGAAACGATTGTGGTGGGCGACACGACTTACGATTTAGAGATGGCGGCGAACGCAGGCGTGCGTGCTGTTGCCGTTTTGACAGGCGCGCACGATGAACGCACTTTGCAGACGGCAAATCCTTTGGCGATTTTGCCCGATTTAAGCGGTTTGCCTGCGTTTTTGCAGTGCTTAAACGTCGAATAATCAGCACATTCGCCGCGATTTGCGTACAATGGCGGCTTTGGCATGACGCGGTAAACGCGATGCCGTCTGCACTTTGAAACAACAACATCACACAAAAAAATCATGATTTCAAAAATTCAAAGAGAAGAAGAAAACCGCCAAGCCTTGCCGCCTGCAGGCAATGAATCTTGGGAGCAGAACACCATTCGCCGTTTGTTGCAAGAACATTTGCACGAGCAACGCAGTCAGCGGTTTTGGAAAAACATTTGGCGCGGCGTGGCGGCAACTTTGTTTGCGGCAACTTTATTCAGTTTGCATTCGTGTAACAGCGCGATGAGCGGTTTTGGCGATAATCCCTTTGCTTCGTCTAATCAAGAGCATACTGCCTTAATTAAATTAGAAGGCGAAATCGGTGGTGGCTATCAAGACCAAGTGGAATTGTTGCGTGAAGGTTTGAGCGCGGCATATCAAAATCCGCAAGTGAAAGGCGTGATTATTCGTGCCAACAGCCCTGGTGGTTCGCCTGTGGTGTCAAACATTGCGTTTCAAGAAATTCGCCGTTTGAAAAACGAACACAAAAATGTGCCTGTTTATGTGGTGGTGGACGATATGTGCGCTTCGGGTTGCTACTACATCGCGGCGGCGGCGGACAAAATTTATGCCGACCCGTCTAGTTTGGTGGGCAGCATCGGTGTGATTGGTGGCGGTTTTGACTTTACGGGTTTGATGGACAAACTCGGTATCAAACGCCGTTTGCGCATCGCTGGCGACAACAAAGGCATGGGCGACCCGTTTACGCCCGAAACGCCCGAACAGCAAGCAATTTGGCAAAAAATGCTCAATGAAATTCATCAAAGTTTTATTCAGGCGGTGAAAACGGGGCGCGGCACGCGTTTGCAAAATAATCCCGAATTGTTCAGCGGACGCGTGTTCACAGGCACAGAAGCCAAGCAAAACGGTTTGATAGACGATTTTGGCAATGTTTATAGCGTGGCGCGTGATGTGATTAAAGCCCCCGAGTTGGTGGATTACACGCCGCAAGACGAAGATTTGGCGCGCGCTTTGAGTCGCCGTTTGAATGGCGAAGTGAGCGAGCAAATCCAAAACGGTTTGGACGCTTTAGAACAAAAAAGCAAGGCTTGGTAAAGCGATGCCGTCTGCGTTTTGAGGTGCAGACGGCATCACCCTGAAAACTGGCTTTTGCGGTACAATTATTTTTTATTTTATTCAAGAGTTTGCTTATGTATTCGCTGCTTCGTCCTTTCATTTTTAAAATGGATTCGGAAATCGCTCATCACACCACGCTGGAAGCACTCAAAAAAGCGCATCGCTTTGGTTTGTTGCCAGCCGTTAATCCGCACACGCAACCCACGCAGCTCATGGGTTTGAACTTGCCAAATCCAGTCGGTTTGGCGGCGGGTTTGGACAAAAACGGCGAATACATCGATGCTTTGGCGGCTTTGGGTTTTGGCTTTATTGAGGTCGGTACGATTACGCCCAAACCGCAAGACGGCAACCCGAAACCGCGTTTGTTCCGCCTGCCCGAACATCAAGCCGTAATTAACCGCATGGGTTTTAACAATCAAGGCATAGACGCGATGATACGCCATATTTCCACCAGCAAATTCAATGGCATCTTGGGCATCAACATTGGCAAAAACGCGATTACGCCGATTGAAAACGCCGCCGATGACTATTTGATTTGCTTGGAAAAAGCCTACGCCCACGCATCTTATATTACCGTGAACATTTCTTCACCCAACACCAAAAACCTGCGTGCTTTGCAAGGCGGCGATGAATTGACCGCTTTGCTTTCGGCACTGAAAAACAAACAAGCGCATTTGGCTGCGGCACACGGACGTTATGTGCCTTTGGCGGTGAAAATCGCTCCCGATTTAGACGAACAACAAGTCGCCGACATCGCTCATGTGGTGCAGGCAGTGGAAATGGACGGCATCATCGCCACCAACACCACCATTGATAAATCGTCTTTGGGCGCGCATCCTTTGGCGAACGAACAGGGCGGTTTGAGCGGTTTGCCCGTGCGCGAAAAAAGCAATCAAGTTTTGCGACAACTGGCAAACGAGTTGGCTGGAAAATTGCCGATTATCGGCGTGGGCGGCATCGTGGCTGGGCAAGACGCGGCAGAGAAATTGCGTTTGGGCGCGAGCGCGGTGCAGGTTTACAGCGGCATGGTTTACCGCGGCCCTGAATTGATTAAAGAATGTTTGGCGGCGTGCGCTACGCGTTAAATGTGCAAAACAAAATGCCGTCTGCACTTTAACCACAGCCAAACCGTTTCCCCACAATTTCCGAGAGCGTATCAAACGCCCATTTCACTCTCGGCGGCGTAACGGTGGTGGCTTGGCGATAAACGTAAGCGTCCCAATGCTTGCGTGGCAAATCGGCAAACAATTCAATCAGTTCCCCACTTTGCAAATACGGCTGACACAATTTTTTCGGCAACAAACCTACAGCTTGACCCGACCTGACCGCCGCCAGTTGGTCGCTTAAATTATCGCAGACAAATTTCGCACCGCTTGGCGTAAACTGCTTATCTGCCGACAAATACCACGCCCATTCACGCCCTGTTTTGGGGTTGATAAGTGCCGTAAGCGGATAATTTTGCAAATCCCAAAAATCGGCAGGCTTGCCAAAATGTTCAATCAAATCAGACGTGGCGACAATGATGTCGGTTTCCGAACCGACCGTTTTGGCAATCAAACGGCTGTCGTCTGCCGTGCCAAAACGTATGCCGACATCAATTTTGTTGTCCACCACGTCAAGCAAATCCAAGTCGCAACGCCAGTCTATGCGTAGGTTTGGAAATTCGTGTAAACGCCCCACAAATTCAGCAAAAATCTCATTCATCAAAGGCATATCAGGCACGGCAATCCGCACCACGCCTGCCATATCGCCTGTGGGTTTGGCGTGGGCGAACAATTTTTCGGTGTCCGCCAACACCTGCCGAGCTTTGGGCAAAAACGCTTGCCCGAAATCGGTCAAAGCCACCTGCCGTGTGCTGCGGACAAACAGCACTTCGCCCAGCATTTTTTCCAGCTCGCCAATCGTGCGTGTAACCACTTGCGGCGACACGGCTAGGCGTTTGGCGGTTTCGCCGAAGTGCAGGGTTTCGGCAAGGGTGCAAAAGGTGTTTAAAGCGGTAAGTTTGTTCATTAATTTACCATTGAATTAGTGCAGTGGGATACATTCCCAGATGAGAAGGATATAATCGTTGCATTAAAGCAGAACGGTGTAAAAGATAATTTTTATAGAAATCACCATCAATTTTATTTTGTTCAGTAAAATCAGCAATAACTCTATCCCAACCAATTAATTGCTCAATATATAAAGCTTGTAAATGGTCTAGATAATAGCTATTGCAATAATCACCTATACAATACTTACAACCATAAATATAAGAATATGAACCATCATTATTCAAAGCAAAACCAGCCATTGATAACTTAATCATATCATCATTTATTATATCCGTACCGCAACACAGGCATGGTAAGGGTTTATAATCTTCTTTCGGAACATTTAAATAAAAGTAATTTCTAAGTTCAGGAAGTCCGTACTTCTGTAAAATCCAGCAGCTTATACTAGGAATATAATCGCTAATTGTATTTTTATCAAAAATAATAAAAGAATAACCATTATTATGGTGTAATGCTTCTAGTCTATTTTGCAAAGATTGTGATACTAATGTTGAATAAAAGCCTATAAATCCTTGTGCATCATGTTGAATTAATCTATCTGAAATAGATTGTTCATCTTCTATGCCTACTGACTTATTTCTATGAATAAAATGTTTACAACTAACAATAAATTTTTTATTTTGAAATGCAACAATCAAATCTTTTCCACCGTCAGCACCACGAGCAGGTGGCGATAATATTTCAAAACCTTTAGCTCCCAAAAAATCCAAAGCAAAAAACTCCCAATCCTCTGGGGTGATACCTTTGAAAAAGTCATCATAAATATTCATGAATAACACACCTTATTTTAGTCTAAATAAGGATAAATTTTATCATAATTCCGAAATTTGGAACAATAATTTCCAAAATTAGGAATTAAATTTTCAATAAAACCACTTTATAATGCACACATTCCAGTTTCAGGCAGCCTGAAATTTACACACACTTTTAAATAGGAAAATTTTATGAAAGACGTAACCTTTAAAAAACGCCTTGCCGATGTCGCTGCAACCTTGCGTTTCCCAGCCGATTTTGACGAAAGCAAAAAATACCCAGCGATTATTTGTGCTCACCCAATCAGCTCGTGCAAAGAACAAACCGCAGGCTCAATCTACGCCGAACGCTTGACCCAAGCAGGTTTTGTAACGCTGGCGTTTGACGCATCACACCAAGGGGCAAGCGGTGGCAACTGTGGTCGCCGCCAACTACGGACGCATTATGCGTGAAGGCGATTTAACCCCCAACGCAGCGATTAAAACTTTGGAAGCGATTGCCGCCCAACGCACCGCCGAAGCCCGTGGCGAAGCCCCATTCATCGGCACCTACATTCCCAACTCGCCAGCCGAGCGTGAACAGGCAGGCATTTGCGACATTGACATCGTGCAAGCGGTGGAATACTACCGCACGCCACGTGGTCAAGCGGCAGGTTCACCAAACAAATTGCGTTTTTCAGGGCTTGCCCCTGCGGTGGGTTTTGACGCATTCCATTTGGCAGATCAGCTTTTGACCCAGCCGTTACACATCGTGGTGGGCGAAAACATCGGTGCGTTTGGTTCGTATCGTGATGGTTTTGAATTGTTTGGCAAAGCGGCTTCCAAAGAGAAACAAATCGTGGTTGTGCCGAACACCAGCCATTATGATTTGTACGACAAGCCTGATGCGGTGGACGTGGCGTTGAAGGGCATTGTGCCGTTTTTTGAAAAGTTTTTGTAACTCATTGAATTTATGAATCAAATACCGTTTGCGGTAAAGTGCAGACGGCATCTTTTTTGCGTTTAGCATTTAGCGTTCATCATCAAACAAACGCTCTTGCGCGAGCAGTTGTTTAATCGGGGCGAAATCGCGTCGATGTTCGGGCAACGCGCCGTATTGTTGCAAGGCGGCAAGATGTTGTGCCGTGCCGTAGCCTTTGTGTTTGGCGAAACCGTATTGCGGAAAAAGCGCATCCAAATCATACATTTCCTTGTCGCGCGCGGTTTTCGCCAAAATGGAAGCGGCGGAAATGGCAGCGATTTTGGCATCGCCTTTGACCACCGCTTCCGCATCGATGCCCAAATCAGGCGGCACGCGATTGCCGTCTATCCATACTTTGTTAGGTGTGATTGACAAACCCTGTACCGCCCGTTTCATCGCCAACATGGTCGCGTGCAAAATATTTAATTCGGCGATTTCGCTTACAGTGGCACGCGCCACACACCAAGCAACGGCTTGTTCACGAATCTGCGCAGCTAACGCATCGCGTTTTTTCTCGCTTAATTTTTTGGAATCGGTCAAACCCGCTAAATCGTAATCGGCAGGCAAAATCACTGCCGCCGCAAACACGCTGCCCACCAACGGCCCGCGTCCAGCTTCGTCCACGCCAGCGTGTAAATCGTTGAATAATGGATTGTTCATGTGTTTTCACCATTCGGAAAACAGCGTTTCAACACAAACAATGCCGCCTGCACCACCCAGCCCACGCCCAAAGCAAACATCAGCGTGCCGATGCCGACCGTGCCGCCGAGCAAGTAGCCAACCAAGCACACGCTGGCTTCAATGAGCGTGCGCACCACGCCGATGCGCCAGCCTGTGCGTCGACACAAACCCACCATCAAACCGTCGCGCGGGCCTGCGCCGAGTTGGCAAGTCAAATAAAACGCCGAAGCCGTGCCGATGACCAAAATGCCGCCGACACAAAACAAAACGCGCCCGAACATGCTCGCAGGCGGCGACACATATTGCACAAAAAGGTCTAAAAACAAGGCGATGAATACCATGTTTGCGACCGTGCCGAAACCTGCTTTTTGGCGTAAAGGCAGCCACAACAACAAAACGCACACGCTGATGACAAAGGTTGCCCAGCCCAAGCTCCAACCCGTTTGTAAACCCACGCCTTGTGCGAACACCACCCAAGGTGTTGAACCCAGCACCGCTTGCACCAGCAAACCTTCGCCTACGCCAAACAATGCCAAGGCGACCAGTAAAACGGTGAGCGAAAACGGTTTGAGTTGCCAAGCATGGCTTGCCGACCAAGGCATGAGGGGCAAGACGCGTGCCGTCTGCGGTTTAGCGTGATTCATGGTGTGTCATCAAAAATAGTCATTAAAATAGAAACTTGAGTTTGAAAATCCGCCAACTTAAACCTGATTTGCAGACGGCATTGCCCATGCCAACACCGCTTCTGCCGCCAAAGCCGCCGTGTCTTGTTTGAGCAAAAGGTGTAAATCGTGAAAATCCTGTTCCACAGCGGCGATTTTGTCGGGCGATTCATACCAGTCCAACATCGCCGCCGCCAAAATTTCGGGTTTCGCCTTGTCTTGCAACAACTCTGGCACCACTTCGCGGTTTAACAAAATATTCGGCAAACCAACGTGCGGCACTTTGATTTTGCGTTTGACATAAGCATAAGTGAGCGGCGAAATTTTGTAGCTAATCACCATCGGACGCTTACACAAAGCCACTTCCAGCGTTGCCGTGCCACTCGTTACCAACACCACATCTGCTGCCGTGCAAGCCAAGGCGGAATGACCGCTTAACAATTGCACAGGCAAATCTTTGAAGCGTTCGCTGGCGAGTAAATCCTGCAAACGCGTACGCGTGGCGGCAGTGGGATAAGGCAATAAAAACTTGGCTTTAGGGTATTTTTGCACAATCAGTTGTGCCGTCTGCAAAAAAATCGGTGCCATGTAATCGATTTCGCTGACCCGACTACCCGGCATCAAAGTAAACACCGCATCATCGTGTTCCAACTTCATTTGCGTCCGTGCCGCCGCCTTGTCGGCAATAAGCGGCATGGTTTGCGCCAAAGGGTGTCCGACAAACTGTGCTTTGCCGCCTGCAGCTTGATACAGCGGCGCTTCCATCGGAAACAGACACAAAACTTCGTTCACCTGTTGCACAATTTTGTTCACCCGTTCACGCCGCCACGCCCACACGCTCGGGCTAACATAATGAACGGTTTTGATGCCTGCCTGCGTGAGTTTTTCCGCCACGCCCAAATTAAAATCGGGCGCGTCAATGCCGACAAACACATCGGGGCGTTCACGCAACAAATCGCGTACCAAACCTTTGCGAATGCGCAAAATTTCAGGCAAACGCTTAATCACTTCCACAAAACCGCGCACCGCCAGCTTTTCTTGTTCATACCAACTCTCAAACCCCAAAGCCAGCATTCGTGGGCCACCGATGCCGACAAAACGCACGTTTGGCACGCGTTTTTTCAGTGCTTGCATTAAGTGTGCGCCGAGCAAATCGCCCGACGCTTCGCCAACCGAAATCGCGATGGTTAAAGGTTTGTTTGAGTGTGTCATTTCGTGTGCCTTTCAAATGGTGCGACATTATAACGCAAGCGCCGAATGCCCTGAAACCTTTGAAAAATATTTGCCGCCCCCGAGTGCTGTTGCAGACGGCATACCTGATTTTACAAAGTCAAAACATTCCATTACACTGAATCCAAAAAAATATCCATGCTTCACAAATAAAAAAATGGTCAATTCAACACAGGAGAACGAAGTATGAAAAACGTACAAAGCTACATCAATGGTCAATTTGTTCAGCCAGATAATGCGGTTTGGGTGGACGTGTTGAACCCCGCGACTGAAGAAGTGATTGCGCGTGAACCGCAAGCGAGTGAGGCAGACGTGAATCGTGCGGTGGAAGCAGCGAAGGCGGCGCAGCCAGCGTGGGAGCGTTTGCCAGCGGTGGAGCGTGGCGCGTATTTGCGCAAAATTGCAGACGGCATTCGGGCGCGTGCCGATGAATTGACCGACACCATTGTCGCTGAAGGCGGCAAAACCAAGGATTTGGCGCGGATTGAAGTGATGTTTACTGCCGATTATTTGGATTATCAAGCCGAGTGGGCGCGTCGTTATGAAGGCGAAGTGTTGCAAAGCGACCGTCCGCGCGAAAATATTTTCTTGTTCAAACGTCCGCTGGGCGTGATTGCAGGCATTTTGCCGTGGAATTTCCCGTTTTTCTTGATTGCGCGCAAAGCTGGCCCAGCTTTGGTAACAGGCAATACCATTGTCATCAAACCCAGCAGCATCACGCCGATTAACTGCCACATTTTCTGTGAAATCGTAGAAAGCGTGGGCTTGCCTGCTGGTGTGTTTAATGTGGTGAACGGCGGGGCGGAAGTTGGACAGGCTTTGGCGAAACACCCGAAAGTGGACATGGTCAGCTTAACGGGTTCGGTGGGCGCAGGGCGTGCAGTGATGGAAGCGGCGGCGCAAAACATCACGAAAGTGTCGTTGGAACTGGGCGGCAAAGCACCTGCTTTGGTATTGAAAGATGCCGATTTGGATTTGGCGGTGCAATCGATTTTGGCTTCACGCGTGGGCAACACGGGGCAAATTTGCAATTGCGCCGAACGCGTTTATGTACACAGCAGCATCAAAGACGCGTTTGTTGAGAAAATGACGGCGGCGATGCAGGCGGTGCGTTATGGTAATCCAGCCGAAGCGGCGGCTGGCGAGTTGGCGATGGGCCCGCTGATTGAAGAGGGTGCGGCGGAACGCGTGGCGGAAAAAGTGCAACGCGCGATTAGCCAAGGCGCGACTTTAGTGTGCGGCGGCAAACGTGCAGACGGCAAAGGTTATTTCTTTGAACCAACGATTTTGTTGAATGTAAACAATGGTATGGACATCATGAAAGAAGAAACCTTTGGCCCTGTGTTGCCGATTGCCACGTTTGACACGCTGGACGAAGCACTCGCGCTTGCCAACGATTGCGAATACGGTTTGACCAGCTCGGTGTACACGCGCGATTTGAACGAAGCGTTTTACGTTACCCGCCGCTTGCAGTTTGGCGAAACCTACATCAATCGCGAAAACTTTGAAGCGATGCAAGGTTTCCACGCTGGCTGGAAAAAATCGGGTATCGGCGGCGCAGACGGCAAACACGGTTTGGAAGAGTTTTTGCAAACCCAAATGGTGTATTTAGAAACGAATATCTAACTTTTTGATTTGGTTTTGTAAATCTTAAAATGATGCCGTCTGCGACCGAAAGGTGTGCAGACGGCATTTTCTTACTCTTGTTTTTCTTGTCATGCGCACCATATTGCCGCCTAACATCATTTCATCAAATTTCAAACTCAAGGAAAAAAACATGACAAACGAGCACAATCAGGCGCAAGAATTGAGCCTAGACAATTTTGATTTAGACAATTTAGACGCGGCTTTTGAAAGTTTGGCGGATGTGGCGGTGGCTGGCGGTTTTGATGCCGACAATGCCGACGACGGCTGCGAAGGCGGAGCGTGTAAAATTTAATATTAAGTTTAGGTAAACAAATGCCATCTGCGATTTAAGTTGTTCCACTGGTTTTACTGGTGGAGAAACTTAAAATCGCAGACGGCAGCTTGATTCAGCAGGCAATCAGTCTTTCAGTTTTGCCAACTGGCTTTGCACTTTGTCCATTTTGGCGTTTAAGTCCGCGAGTTCGGCGCGGTCTTTTTCCACCAAATGTGCAGGCGCTTTGTCGGTGTAACCTGGTTTGCTGAGTTTGGCATTGAGTTTGTCCAAAGCCTTTTGCAGTTTTTCCGCTTCTTTGCTCAAACGAGCGGTTTCGGCGGCTTTGTCAATTTCCACTTTCAACATCAAACGTGCGCCGTTGCAGACGGCAACGGGTGCATCTTCGCTTTCAGGCAAAGCGGCAACTTGGCTGGCTTCGGTTAAACGCGTCATCATCGGCAAGTATTTCAAATATTCCGCCAAATCTTCGCTGCTTTCCACGAATAAGGGTGCTTTCACGCTTGGTTGAATGCCCATTTCGCCACGCAAATTGCGCACCGCGCCGATGAGTTCTTGCAATGCCGCCATTTTGTCAAACGCGCTTTGTTCCACTGCGTCTAAATTCGCTTTCGGGAATGGCGCGAGCATGATGCTGTCGGCAACTTTGGCATCGCACATCGGGGCGATGGTTTGCCATAATTCTTCGGTGATGAAGGGCATAATTGGGTGCAACAAACGCAAACTCACTTCCAACACGCGCAATAAGGTATGACGCGTGGCACGTTGGCGACTTTCGCAACCTGTTTGCAATTGCACTTTCGCCAGTTCCAAATACCAGTCGCAATATTCGTTCCACACAAAGCCATACAAGGCTTCGGCAGCCAAGTCAAAACGATAGGTTTCGTAGGCTTTGGCAACTTCGGCTTCCACTTGATTTAAGCGACCGATAATCCACAAATCGGGGAATGAGTAGGCACGCGGTTCGATGCCGTCTGCACCGTAGCCGCAATCTTTTTCTTCGGTGTTCATCAACACGAAGTTGGTGGCGTTCCACAATTTATTGCAGAAATTGCGATAACCTTCGGCGCGTTTGAAGTCAAAATTGATGCTGCGACCCAAGCTGGCATAGCTTGCCATGGTGAAACGCAAAGCGTCTGTGCCAAACACAGGAATGCCTTCGGGGAAGAGTTTTTTGGTTGCTTCAATCACTTGCGGTGCTTTTTCGGGGCGGCGCAAACCTGTAGTGCGTTTGACTAATAAACTTTCCAAATCAATGCCGTCAATCAAATCAACAGGGTCAATCACATTACCCTCGGATTTAGACATTTTTTTGCCTTCGTGGTCGCGTACCATGCCATGAATATACACATCTTTGAACGGCACTTTGCCCGTGAAATGCGTGGTCATCATAATCATGCGTGCCACCCAGAAGAAGATGATTTCATAGCCTGTAACCAACACATTGCTTGGCAAGAATGCTTGAATTTCTTCGTTGTCTAAACCTTTTTCCTGCCAACCCAAAGTTGAAAACGGCACAAGCGCAGACGAAAACCAAGTGTCCAACACATCTTCATCGCGTGTTAAACCTGTTTTGCCTGCTTTGGCTTCCGCTTCTGCCTGATTGCGCGCCACATAAACTGTGCCGTCTGCATCATACCAAGCAGGGATTTGATGCCCCCACCACAATTGACGCGAAATGCACCAGTCTTGAATATTGTTCATCCACTGGTTATAAGTATTGACCCAGTTTTCAGGAATGAATTTGACTTGTCCACTGTCCACCGCGTGTTTGGCTTTTTGTGCCAAACTCATGCCCGCAAATTCGCTCGCAGGTTCGCCGCCTTTGGGCGTTGCCGACATCGCCACAAACCATTGATTGGTCAGCATCGGTTCAATCACGCTGCCCGTGCGGTCGCCTTTCGGAGTCATCAAAGTGTGCGGTTTCACTTCCACCAACAAACCTTGTGCTTGCAAATCGGCAACCATTTGCTTGCGTGCCGCAAAACGGTCTAAACCCGCATATGCAGACGGCAAGACGATGTTTTGTTGGGTTTCGCCTTTGAAGTTAAACACTTCAGCGTTGGCCAAGATTTTTGCTTCTAAATCAAATACATTGATTAAGCACGTGTCGTGGCGTTTGCCGACTTCGTAGTCGTTGAAATCGTGTGCTGGAGTGATTTTGACGCAACCTGTGCCAAACTCTTTTTCCACATATTCATCGGCAATCACGGTAATCGTGCGATTTGCCAGCGGCAAAATCAGTTCTTTGCCAATCAGGTGTTGATAGCGTTCGTCTTCAGGGTGTACCGCCACCGCCACGTCGCCCAACAGCGTTTCAGGACGCGTGGTCGCCACAATCACGCCTTCGCTTGGATTGTCGGCAAGCGGATAGCGAATGTGCCACATCGAGCCTTGTTCTTCCACGCTTTCCACTTCCAAATCGGAAACCGCCGTTCCCAACACTGGGTCCCAGTTCACCAAACGTTTGCCGCGGTAAATCAAACCTTGTTCAAACAAACGCACGAACACTTCAGTAACCGTTGCCGCGCGCGTGTCGTCCATCGTGAAATATTCGCGCGACCAGTCCGCCGAGCAACCAACACGGCGCATTTGTTCGGTAATCGTGCCGCCTGACACGTTTTTCCATTGCCACACTTTGTCCAAAAATGCTTCGCGTCCCAAATCATGACGCGAAATGCCTTGCTCGCCGAGTTGGCGTTCCACCACGATTTGTGTGGCGATGCCTGCGTGGTCTGTGCCTGGAATCCAGCAAGTGTTGCGACCTTGCATTCGATAATAACGCGTCAAACCATCCATAATCGTTTGATTGAACGCGTGTCCCATGTGCAAAGTGCCTGTTACATTGGGTGGCGGCAATTGAATGGAAAATGCTTCTTTTTTGCTGAAATCAGGCTGAAAATAGCCTGCTTCTTGCCAGTTTTGATAATGTTTTGCCTCAATTTGGGCGGGATTGTATTTGTCTAACATAATGCGTTGTTGCTTTACAAAAGAAAAAAGAAAAATACCGTTTATTCATAGTTTTAGCATGATGTTCTTGCGCTTATTCGCCTTGCGGACAAACCATAAAAACAACGATAAAAATAGTCAAAATAAAAACAGCCGAATTATAACGCAGAATGCCGTCTGCAGACGGCATTTCGCCCTGCAGACGGCATATTTTTCCATTCAAAAGCCAAGCAAAGATTATTTGCTCACTTCTTTAAGCAAAGATTCGTATAAAGCTGGCTCACGCTCTTGCAACAAAGCCACCACGTCTAAATCCGCGCGTTTGATTTGTTCCAAATCCAGTTTTTCCAGATAAACCAAGCGCAACAACTCGCGCACCGGACGCGGCATATTGCGACCCGATTCATAACGCGAACCGCCAGATTGAGTTACGCCGAGCTTACCCCAAAACTCTTGTTGGTTTAAGCCAGATTGTTTACGAATTTCACGAATATTCGTAATTTCCTGAAAGTTTTTCATGAGATATTTTTCCTATTTTAATGGGGGGTGAATCATTATTTTAGCAAAGGAAAAAGCCTTTTAATTTGCGCTTTAACCGATTATTTGCCTATTTTTTAGTTATTAAAAGTATAAAATTTAAGCAACAAAATGAAAAGGGCTAAAGTCAGGAAAAACGCAATTTTTTTCAAAAAATTGTGAATGAACGACATTAAAATTCTTACGTCATACTCATGATTGCAAATTTACGACATTAAATATCAATAAGTCATAAATTTTGGCAAATTATGGCTTACCCGTTGCAGGGCTAATCGTCAAAATTTCGTAGCCCGTGTCGGTTACCAAAACCTCGTGTTCCCACTGCGCCGACAAGCTGCGGTCTTTGGTAACAACTGTCCAGCCGTCCGCCAAAATGCGTAAATGGCGTTTGCCTTGGTTAATCATCGGTTCAATCGTGAAAATCATGCCAGGTTTCAACACCGCGCCTTGCCCTTTGCGACCGTAATGCAAAATTTGCGGTTCGCAGTGGAAATCACGCCCGATGCCGTGTCCGCAAAACTCTTGCACCACAGAATAACCTGCGTCTTCTGCCACTTTTTGACAAGCATAGCCGATGTCGCCCAAAGTCGCGCCAGGTTTAACTGCTTCAATCCCCGCCATCATCGATTGATGGGTAACGTCAATCAAACGTTGCGCTTGCGGGCTGATGTTGCCCACCGCAAACATTCGGCTGGAATCGCCATGAAAACCGTCTTTTTTGATGGTGATGTCGATATTGATGATGTCGCCGTTTTTCAAGGGTTTATCGTCTGGAATGCCGTGGCAAATCACATGATTCACCGATGTGCAACACGATTTTGGAAAGGGCGGATTGCCGTAGTTCAAAGGCGCGGGATAGCCGCCTTGCACATTGATTTGAAAATCGTGTATCAGCTGATTGAGTTCGTTGGTGGTTACGCCAGCTTTGACGAATTGTCCGATGTAGTCCAAACCTTCAGCCGCCAAGCGACCGAGTTCGCGCATTTTGGCGATTTCGTCTGGAGTATTGATGATGATTGCCATGATGTTACCTATTTAAAATGGTTTGTGCCGTCTGCAGTTTTGTGGCACGGAATGCTTTATTTTTCCAGCAGTTTGCTCACTTCGCCGACGATGTCTGCCGCACGCATAAAGGTTTCGCCGATGAGAAAAGTGTTCACGCCGTGCGACTGCATGAATTGCACATCGTTTTTGTCGCGAATGCCGCTTTCGGTGATGACGATTTGCCCTTGCAAATGCGGCAAAAGTTGAATGGTTTGCTCGAGGCTCACTTCAAACGTACGCAAATTGCGGTTGTTCACGCCACGCAAAGGCGTGGTCAAATTGCGGCATTTGGCAAGTTCACTTTCATCGTGCAATTCCAGCAAAACCGCCATGCCCAAATCGTGCGCCACGCCTTCAAAATGCTCTAATTCAGCTTGTTCCAACGCCGCCGCAATCAACAAAATCGCGTCCGCGCCCCAAGCGCGTGCCTGATAAATTTGGTATTCGTCCACCATAAAATCCTTGCGCAACACAGGCAAATTCACCGCCGCACGAGCTTGTTTCAAATATTCAGGCGAACCTTGAAAATACGGCTCATCGGTCAGCACCGACAAACACGCCGCGCCTGCCGCTTCATAATCACGCGCATGGCTGGCAGGATTAAAATCGGGGCGAATCAGACCCTTGCTCGGGCTGGCTTTTTTGATTTCCGCAATAATCGCCGCTTGATTCGCCGCGTGTTTGGCACGAATCGCCCCGACAAAATCACGCACAGGCGACGCGTCTTGTGCCATGTGTTTCATGGTTTCCAAAGAAATCTGTGCTTTGGCGGCGGCAACTTCTTCAGCTTTAGTTGCCAGAATTTTCTGCAAAATATCAGACATAATGAATTACTCGTTTGGCGTGTGCTTGCCCAAAAGTGGCGACAAGAAAAACGCGGATTATACCGCATTGCTTGGCAAACGTGAAAAGCGATGCCGTCTGCAGACGGCATCAGCGGCGAAAAGGGCGAATCTTGTTTTTTTTGAGATTGACACTTAAACCAAATTGTATGTACGATTAGGCGAAATTTAATGGGGCTTCTTATGAAAATCAGTTACGACCCGATAAAAAATCACAAAAACATTCTTGAGCGCGGATTGTCTTTTGATGAAGTGCAGGATTTTGACTGGGAAAACGCCAAAATTGCGCTTGATGAGCGTTTTGATTATGGCGAGAAGCGTTATGTTGCCGCAGGTTTTTTGAACGACAGATTACATATTTTGGTTTTTACACCCACGCATAACGGCGTGCGCGTGATTAGTTTTCGCAAAGCAAACAAACGGGAGATAAAAGATTATGAACAAACCTTTAAATAAAGCATTAACAGATAAAATGGGCGAAGCGCGCGAATTAAATCGCACGGATTTTAGTCAATTCAAGCCAGCAGCCGAAGTGATGGGCGAAGAATTTATGGCAATGGTGCGTACGCGAGGCAAACAAAAATCGCCAACCAAAGTGGCGACCACGGTTCGTTTAGACAGTCGCATCATTGAGCATTTTAAAGCTGGCGGAAAAGGTTGGCAGACGCGCATGAATGATGCTTTGTTGGAATGGATTTCGCGCTAATCGATACAACTGAATTGCAGACGGCATCAAAAGGGCGAGCATCGGTTCGCCCTTGCTTTTTCCTTAACGTGTCAAGTCGCATCGAATTCGACACGGTTAAAACTTTTATTTACCCCCCAACACCTCAAACAAAAACGCCACACGCATAGCGTCGTCGGCACTGTAACGGTAGCCGTAGGCGGCATCGACGGCGTCGTCCAGTTCGGCGTGGGCTTCGGCGAGTATAGACGGCATGGTTTCTGGGTTGTAGAGTTGTGCCAGTGTTAAGTTGGGGTGTTCGGCTCGTGCGTTGAGTACGGCTTGGGCGGCTTGTTCAATGTCGGCGATGTGTTGGGCGATGTCGTCTGCGTCCAGTTTGGGGTTGAGGGCGGTGTAGATGCCGTCTGTGGTTTCATTGCTTGCCTGCGATACGCCAACTGCAGACGGCACATTTGCCGAACGCACAAAGGGGAAGGGGAAGTTGTTGTACACGATGCCGTTGGAATATTGATAACGGCTTTCTAAACGCCCTGCGACGGTACGCATAAAGGCGTTGTGCATAGATGATGACAAAATGCCGAAATGGTAAAGGCTGGCGTTAGGGATAATTAACGCACTGCCATTAGCAATGGTTTCCGCATTTAAATACCCTATTGGGATAAACTCTCTGCGTTCTGATGAAACTTTAGGTATTAACAAATATTCTCCGCTCGTTGGTTGGCGAATTTCGCCAAATAAATGCGGATTTTCTGCTAGTTTATTTGTTGCTGCACGATTACTGCTTAACCGATATTTTTTGACTGCATTCACTCGGTTAGTGGCAAATTTACTTTCTGCAATACGTTCACTAGATACATCTTGCAACCATAAGCAATAACGTTTTCCATTATTTAGAAATTCATCTCCCCCTATATAAGGGCGAATAAGTTCAGCATTTTTTGGGTCTTCATTTAGGACAGCAAAATATTCATCTTCGGATAAAATCAATAAACCTTCATCAATCGGCATTGAGCCATAATTCATTGATGGCATTCCATCAAAAATAGGTTTACTGCGTTTGTTAATCCACACATTCTCGGCATCAACCAAATAAGGATTGATGTTTTTCACTCGTTTCAATTCTTTGCCGTCGCCTGCGATGTTGTCGCTGTAATCCCACAATTTGAGATTTTTCACTTTGTCCATGCCAAAGCCGATAATCACGCAATGCACCGCCGCCACGCCTTTGCCTTCGTTGCTCCATTTAAAGGTGCGGTGGGCAAAGTGCAGGTGGATGCCGTCTGCAAGCAAGGGCTGCCACAACACGGCAACTTGCTCGCCTTGGGTAATGGAATTGGTGGATACAAAAGACGTTTTGATGTGCGGAAATTGTTTCATCAAATTAGTCGCTTGTCTGTGCCAACACGTTACATAATCTAAAACGCCATAACCTTTAACATCGCCCCAAATGCGTTGCATATCCTGTTTTTGTTCAGCTGATTGTTCTTTCTTGCCTAAAAATGGCGGATTGCCGACGATGTAGTGCAAATCTTGCGGTCGCTGCAACAGGCTCGCCCAGTCTTGGCTGAGTGCGTTCACGCAATGTACATCGGCTCGTTGCGTGAGCGGAATGCGTTTGTAGCCTTGGGCGTAGCGACGGTTCATTTGGTGGTCGGTGAGCCACATGGCAACGGTGGCGATTTCGCAAGCGGCAGGGTCTAGCTCAAAGCCGTGAAATTGATGCACATCAACCTGCGGAAAATGCTGAATTTTGCTCAATGCGGCAAGCGATTGCATGGCTTGCATTTCCAGTTGCCGCAATTCCCGATAGGCGACAATCAAAAAGTTACCGCAACCGCAGGCTGGGTCTAATACATTGATTAAATGCAGTTTTTTGATGAAATCGTCTAGCTTTTTGGCGTTGTCTTGAATTTTCGCCAGCTCTTCTTTCAAGCCGTCTAAAAATAAAGGGTCGATGGCTCGTCTGATGTTTTTCACGCTGGTGTAGTGTGCGCCAAAATCCCGACGGTGTTGCGATTTTTTGTTGGACTTTTTGGCACTCGGTGCGTCTTCGCTTTCCATGATGTTTTGGAATAATGTGCCGAAAATGTCGGGCGAAATTTCGCTCCAGTCAATGTCGCAACAGGCAAGCAGCGTGCGTTTGAGTTCGCCATCAAAAATAAATTCGTCTAATTCTTGGGCGAATAATTTGCCGTTGATGTAGGGAAATTGCAGACGAAAACCGTTGTATTGCTCCATCAGCGGACGGGCGGTGTTGGCTCGGCTGGCATCGTCGGTGTTGAGCCATTTGAATAATTTTTGTAAACGGTCGCCCAAATCCGAACCGTTTTCCAAAGAATCTCGCACCAGTTTTTCAAACGGTTTGTCGTCGTCGATAAACAATTCGGTGTCGTCGCCAAACAAGCAAAACAATAAGCGTACCAACATTGTCCGCAAACTGTCGCCTGCATAGCCTTTTTCACGAAATGCGTCGTGCAAATCGGCTAATTTGTCGGCAGCGAAAATGGTCAGCGTTTCATTGCGTTCGGTGATGATTTTTTCGTAACCGCTGATAAACGCCAAATCTTCAACGTGTTGCACAAAATCGTAAGTCTTGAATTTTACAGCACTTTTGGCGGCGGTTTTGCTGTCGTCCAGCTCGTAAAGGTGCATATATTCAAAATCGGACACGAGAATGTGCTGCGGCTTGTCGGCTTCGTTTTTCAACAAGGCAACATAACGCAAGGCTTGCTCAAATGCCGTCTGCAAATCTTCGCCACGAGATTTCATCTCAATCATCAGCAAGCCTGGGAAAAAACCGTCGATGCGGTTGATGCCCGAGCGGTCGGCTTTTTTGACACGGTATTCAAATTCCACAGCGTGAATCGGGTCTAGCCCATACACTTGGCATAAGGCGGAAATGAATTTTTGGGCTTCGCCCATTTCGTAGTGATAGGCGGATACGGTTTTGATGAAGTGGTTGGCGTTGTCTTGTAAGATTTCAAGCGCGGTTTTTTCGGTGTTGGGAGCGGATTTTGCCATTTGGTCAGCCTTGGGCGAAAAACGAAAAAAGGGAATTTTAAAGGATTTGTGTGCCGTCTGCAGATTTTGGCTTGCTTTTTATTGCGTTTCTTGAGCGATGTCCTGAGCTTGTCGAAGGGTGTTTTAAATCGCCTGTTTGGCGTTCACTGAGTGTTTCCCGCTCCCTGAGTATTTTTTAAACCGTCCTTCGATACATTTGCTAACGCAAATACTCAGGAAACGGTTTAAAAAATGTATCGAAGGGCGGGAAACGTATCGAAGGGAGACGGTATGAGTTAGCGATTGTGTTCGGCGATGTGGGCGAAAAAGCACAAAACGGTTTGCGGCAGCCAGTTCAAATCGCCGCGTCCTTTGCCTGACACGAAGCCAACGTGTCCGCCTGTTTGCGGTTGGAACAGATAAACTTGCTCGGAAACTTCGGCTGCAGACGGCAAAAAACGGGCGGGCAAAAACGGGTCGTTTTGGGCGTTGAGCAGCAAAGTGGGCGTGTGAATGTGTGGCAAAAAGGGTTTACACATGGCGCGGCGATAGTAGTCGTCTTTGTCGGCGAAACCGTGTAATGGCGCGGTGTAGGCGTTGTCAAAGGCGGCAAGCGAGCGGATTTTGTGTGGTGCTGGCGGCACTTTTTTCAGCAAGGTGTGCAAAAAATAGGGCGTGTAGAGCAAGTAGGGCAAACCGCGTTGCAGGGCGCGTCCTGCGGCGGGCAAGTCTATCGGCGCGGAAATGACGGCGGCGGCGCGCGGTATCGCTGGTTTTCCTGCCAAACCGCATTCGCCCAAGTATTTTGCCAGTGCGTTGCCGCCGAGCGACACGCCGACGGCATCGATGACGCGATAACGCGCCGCCATCAGTTGCAACATATGCGCGATTTCGGGCGAGTCGCCGCTGTGGTAGAAACGTTGGCTGGCAACGCCGCCGCAGCTGCGAAAGTGGGCAACCACGGCATGAAAACCTGCGGCGTGGGCGGCGTTCATTATCGCCACGGCATAATGGCTGGAGCTGCTGCCTTCCAAACCGTGAAACAACATGATGAGCGGCGCGTCGGGATTGTTTGCGTCTAAAAAATCGTAGGCAACGCGTTCTGTGTCTGTGCTGTCGGGCAAAAGTTCACGCCGATAGGCTGGCGCTTTGCCTTGTAAAAACTTGGCATACAGCGTTTCGGCGTTGCCGCCGATGAGAAAAGGCGGCGTTTGTGGCGGCGTGAGCGACTGGAGAAATTGGGTTTTGTTCATTTGGGTTTGGCGTTGCGATTAAAATCAGGGCGTGCCGTCTGCGTTTGGCTGGCACGCGCGTTTTGTTAAAATGAAGGCGTTTAGCGTTTGCCATGCACACGTTTTATCATCAATTGGGAGAGAAAAACATGAATATTCAAGACTTAACTCAAAAAATCAGTGCCGAAAGTTGGCAACAGCTGGCGCAAACAGGTGGACATTTTACTTGGAATGTGCTGTCGGCGTTGGCGATTTTTGTGATTGGCCGTTGGGTTAGCAAGCGTTTGGTCAAACTGTTGCGGCTGGCGATGCAAAAAAGCCAAATCGACCCAACGCTGATTAGTTTTGTGTGCAATGTCATCAACATCGGCTTGCTGATTTTGGTGATTATGACCGCGCTCGGACAGCTGGGCGTGCCGACCACTTCAGCAGCGGCTTTGCTCGGCGGCGCGAGTTTGGCGATTGGTTTGTCGCTCAAAGACCAGCTGTCGAATTTTGCCGCGGGCGTGCTGATTATTTTGTTTCGTCCGTTTAAGGTGGGCGATTATATTAAAGTGAACACGTTTGAAGGCTATGTGCGCGAAATCAAAATCGTGCAAACGTCGTTGCGCACGCTGGCGAATGAAGAAGTGGTGATGCCAAACAGCGTGATTATGAGCAACAGCATCGTCAATAAATCGTCGTTGCCGCTTTGGCGCGCGCAGGTTGTGGTGGGCGTGGACGCGGATTGCGATATTGCCCAAGCGAAAGCGGTGGTGTTGCAGGCGGCATTGCAACACCCAAAAAGCGTGCAAGAACCGAAATCCGCCAGCGTGCAAGTTACCGCCATCAGCAGCGCCGCCGCCGAACTCACGCTTTGGGCTTGGACAAACGAAGCGGATTGGTGGGCATTTCAATGCGATTTGCATGAAGCGGTGTTGGAAAATCTGAAAAACGCCAACATCAAACGCGCGTAAGTTTGAACGAAAATGAAATGCCGTCTGCGACTGAAAAGCGTTCCGTGAGCGAAAAGGAGGAACGGTTTCGGTGCAGACGGCATGCTTTAACAGCAAGCGTTGGCTGATTTGATGTGAAGCAATCCATTTTTCACGGCGTTACGTGTTACGCGATGCCGTCTGCAGACGGCAAAAGGCAAACAAAAACAGGCGAACGATTCGCCTGTTTGTTTTTGATGCGCACTGCTGGCGCGAATGTTTTATTTCACGATTTCCACTGGGCCGTGGTCGTCGCAATGTTCGCCGTGTTGATGATGCAAGCGGCCATTGACGATGTAGTCGATGTGGTCGCCGTGCGGCACGGCTTCGTGTCCGCAGCCTTCGCCGTGAACGTGTTCGCCGCAGTGGTGTGCTGCGTTGCAGGCATCGGGGTTGGTGTCGTTTACGTCCAAACGGTGTTCGTCGTAATGGCCGTTGTGTTCGTGATGTAAATGTCCGTCATGCAAATAGTCTACATGGTCGCCGTGTTTGATGGCGGTGTGTCCGCAGTCTTTGCCGTGAACGTGTTCATGGTTGGCGTGTGTGGTGCAGCTCATGATGTTTCCTTTCGCTTGGGGTTGATTGACGCTGAATATGATACGCTGGCACGAATGTTTTTGCAATAAGTATTTGTTTTTAAATGTATTTTGTTTTGATATAGCATAGCAATGCCGTCTGCGGTTTGTGTTAGGCAAAAGAAAAAGCGGGCTGTTGTTGCCCGCTGGTTTGGGATTGGGTTTGACGGTTTGATTGGGTTTAATTGAGCAGGCTTTGCCCTGCGGCTTCGCGTTCCCACGCCAAGTGTTGGTGCATCAGTTCGTCAAATTGGGCGATGTGCACGCCTTGTTCGCTGGCTTCGTTGAGCAAGTCGCCGAGCAAAGCCATGGGTTCGATTTCTGCACCGTAAAGTTGGGCATCAAAGTTCATGCCGATGAGCGCGTTTGTTTGGTGCATATCGCGCAACCAGTTGTGTAATAAGATTTCCAGCGACACGGATTCGATGATGTGGTTTGCCCACTCTTCGTGTTGGCACTGGGCAGCGAGTTCGGCGTTTGCCCACAAGCAATACACAACGGCGGCTTCGCCGTCTGCGTCTTCAAAATAGGCGGACGGGCATTGGGCTAATTCGTCTTCTTCGGGCGAGTAAAGCGCGTAAACGGTTTGCGTTTGAACGATTTGCTGCACGAATTGGCGGTATTCTGGGTCGTTGGCTTGGTCAAAAAACATGATGAAATGGTTTTCCGTTGGGCGATGCCGTCTGCGTTATTCGTCGTCAAATTCGTCTGCCACATCGCTGTCGGCGGCGGTTTGCTCACTCATAATCGCTTTGAGTTCTTGATACAAAGCACGAAAACTTTTCGGAGGTTTGTTTTGTTCTTGTTCTTTACGCGTGTTGCGAATCAGCGTACGCAATGCGCCGACATCGGCGTGCGGATAATCGGCGATGAAACGGGTTAAGGCATCATCGCTGGCGATTAAGCGTTCGCGTTGTTGCTCAATGCGTTGCAAAAAGGCGTTGTGGGCGGTGTTGTCGCCTTTGAGTTTGGACAAAAAATCGCGTATCGGCGTGGGGTCAATGTCGCGCATCAAGCGCCCGATGTATTGGGTTTGGCGTTTGGTCGCGCCGTTGGAGGTGATTTTTTTGTACTCGCGTACCGCTTCATACAAATCTTCGGGCAGATTGATTTTTTTCAGGGTTTCGTTAGACAGTTTGGTCAATTCCATGCCCAAGTCTTGCAACTCGTTCATGCGTTTTTTCATTTGGGTTTTGCTGACCCATTCTTCGTTTTCGCTCATGATGTTTCCCTTGAATTTAATCGCGACATTTTAGCATATCTATAACTTGATAAGAGAAAACAGGTTAAAATGTCGCTTTTTTACAAGTCCATTTTTGATAGATTGCTTTGAACGGCACGCAAATTTCGGCTTGGCGATGGTTTTAAACACCCAAACACTATTTTGATTGAAATCTTATGTTTAACCACAGTTCTTCACAATTGATGGATTTGTGCCAACTGGCACTGCAGACGGCAACAGCCAAAGGCGCAACGGCGGCGGAAGCGGATTTGAGCGAATCGCTGGGGCAAAGTGTGCAAGTGCGTTTGCAAGAAATCGAGCAAATCGAGCATCAGCAAGACAAATCTTTAGACATCACGGTTTATGTGGGCAAGAGCAAAGGTCGCGCCAGCACCGCCGATTTTTCCCAAGCGGCGATTGAACAAACCGTGCAGGCGGCGTTGGACATCGCACGTTACACGGCACAAGACGATTGTGCGGGTTTGGCGGACGCGGATTTGATGGCGCGTGAATGCGCTGATTTGGACAAATTTCATCCGTGGGACTTGCCGTCTGCAGAGGCGGTGGAACTGGCGAAACGTTGTGAAGCGGCGGCGTTGGCAAGCGATGAACGCGTGGAAAACTCGGAAGGTGCGGGCGTACAAAACAGCCATTATCAGTTTGTTTATGGCAACACGCACGGTTTTGTGCAACACCAACAAGGCACGCGCCACAGCGTGTCGTGCAGCGTGGTGGCTGCAGACGGCAAGGGCATGCAACGCGATTATTGGTATGATTTGGCGCGTTCACCGGACGAATTGGACAGCGTGGAAAACATCGGCAAAATTGCCGCCGAGCGTGCCACTCGCCGTTTGGGTGCGAAAAGCGTGCCAACGGGCAATTATCCTGTGGTGTTTGATGCCACCATTTCAGGCAGTTTGATTGGGCATATTGTCGGCGGTTTGTCGGGTTCAGCCTTGTACCGCCAAAGCAGTTTTTTGCTCAACAGCATCGGGCAACAAATTTTGCCCAGCCATTTGCATTTGCGTGAAGAACCGCACATTCCGCGCGCGTGGAGCAGCACTTATTTTGATGCAGAAGGCGTGGCGACCCAACCGCGTTTTGTGATTGAAAACGGCATTGTGCAAGGCTATTTTTTATCGAGCTACAGCGCCCGTAAATTAGGTATGCAAACCACCGCCAACGCAGGTGGTGCACACAATCTTTTGCTCAATCACACGGTAGGCACTCAAGCCGATTTGCTCAAACAAATGGGAACAGGTTTGCTGGTAACAGAATTGATGGGGCAAGGCGTGAATATGCTGACGGGCGACTATTCGCGCGGGGCGGCAGGTTTTTGGGTGGAAAACGGCATCATTCAATATCCTGTGGAAGAAATCACCATCGCCGCTCGCTTGCAAGATATGTTGCTCAACATCGCAGGCGTTGCCAACGATGCCTTACGCCGTTCATCGCATAAAGTCGGTTCAATTTTGCTGGAAAGCATGACCGTAGCAGGGCAGTAAACCATGGTTTGATTGAAAGTAAAAAAAGATGCCGTCTGCAGGTTTAGCTAATCTGCGGACGGCATCTCATTTATTGCATTCAGGCAGCCTGCACCTTCACCACAATTTTCCCCACTTGCGAACCTGCTTCCATATAACGATGAGCGTCCGCAATGTCGGCAAAATCAAATTCACGGTCAATCACAGGGCTTAATTTGCCGCTTGCTAAGCCTTGATTGACAAAGGTTTTGGCGTGTTCAAGGGCTTGCATATCGGTGGTAATTTCAAACAGTTCGTAGCCACGGAACGTGAGATGTTTGGCTAAAATATCCATCACGCCGATTTGCAGATTGGCGTAATCCAACGCACCGTACAGAAAATACACGCCTTGCATTGCCATCGCTTTGGCAAAAGTCGCCGCATTCGCACCGCCGACAGGGTCAAACACAATGTTCACGCCACGTCCGCCACTGATTTTGTCCACTTCGGCCAGCAAATCATCTTCGTCCGTGATGATGTGGGTCGCCCCAGCATCCAGCAAGGCTTGTTTTTTGCTGCTGCTGCGAATCACCGCCACAGGCACAGCTCCGACCATATTGGCAATTTGAATAGCCGCAATGCCCACGCTACTTGCCGCAGCATTAATCAACACCACATCGCCTTGTTTTAATTTACCAAATTCCACCAACGCTCCGTAAGCGGTAACATATTGCATATAACTTGCTGCCGCCTGCACAAAATTTACGTTGTCAGGGAATTTGACAATGGCGTGAGCGGGCAAATTGACGATTTCGCCATAAGTGCCGTATTCGGTGAACATAAATGACGGCACAACCGCCACTTTGTCGCCCACGCTCACATCACGCACGTTTTCGCCCACCGCCAGCACCACGCCTGCCGCTTCGTAGCCGAGTTGGGCTGGGAACACGGGGTCAATCACATATTGTCCGTTGCGGTACATGATTTCTGCACGGTTTAAGCCGATGGCGTGAACTTGAATTTGCACTTCATTGGCTTGGGGATTGGCGATGTTTACATCAATGATTTCAAATACATCGGCGTTGCCAGTTTGATTGAAAATGACTTTTTTGCTCGTTTGCTTATTCATCGTTTTGCTCCGAAAAGTTGGTTGATGTGGCTATTATAATTTTTTCGTAAAAAATGATAATATAGCCAAATTGAAAAACCATTTTGCAAAAAAGGCAAAAATCTTATGGACTACTTCTCCGCTCTGAACATTTTCCACTCCGTTGCCGAAACAGGCAGCTTTTCCAAAACCGCCCAAACTTTGGATTTGGCGGTGTCCAGCGTAACCCGTCAAATTGATAATTTAGAACAATCGCTTGGCGTAACGCTGTTTGCCCGTTCCACACGCCAAATTTCGCTCACGCATTCGGGGCAATTGTATTTGGATAAAACCTTGCCGATTGTGGACGATTTAACGCAGGCGAATTTGTCTTTAAAATCAGAGTTGAACGAACCGCAAGGCAGGCTGAAAATCAGTTTTTTCCCTGCACTTGTGCCAATGATTTCGCCTGTTTTGACCGAATTTGCCGCCCAATATCCCAAAATTCGCCTAGAAATTTGGGTGAGCGATGATTATGTGGATTTTGCCGCCGACCGTGTGGATTTGGCGGTGCGAATGGGGCAAGTGAACAATCCTAATTTGATTGCCAAAGTCCTACGCACGCAAAAACGGCTGGTGTGTGCTTCGCCTGCCTATTTGGCGAATATGGGCGAACCGACTGAGCCGAATGCACTGTTCAATCACAACTGCCTGACCTATCGTGCCAACAAACAGGTGCAGTATTGGTATTTTTCACAAGCGGGCAAGCGGGGCAAAAGCGTGCGGGTTAAGGGCAGTCTCACAGCAAATAGTGCTGATTTATTAAAGGCTTACGCACTGGCGGATTTGGGCGTGGTGCATTTGCCTGATTGGGTGTTGGCGGAGGAACTCGCAAGCGGTCGGTTGGTGTCGCTGTTTGACGATTGGCAAGTGAAATCTTTTGACCACAGCGACGATGATGCGGTGTATCTAGTCTATCCGCCCAACTCTCGGCAAGTGGCGAAGATTGAGCTTTTTGTGGCGATGTTGCAGGAAATTTGGGCGTAGGGTAGGCTTTAGCCCACCGCTATAACTTTAAATTTAAAATGGTGGGCTGAAGCCCACCCTACGATCTACAACTTCGCCACCACTTCTTCGCCCAGCTCCTGAATCACTTCTGCTGCTGGTCGCTCACTTGGTTTTAGATTAATGGTCACGTGTGCCAAACCTTGTTCTTTTTGCTCTTGCCAGTATTCCAGCAAGCCTTTAGCCCCACCACGCAAAAAGATGTTGTTATGCAGCTGGGCAGGCTCGTTTGGGTCTTCCGACAAGTCCACAAAATTCGCATAACCAAACGGATGCCACGTGTTGTCTTGGTTCAAATCTGCCAACATTTGCACGATATTTGCCGTGTCTTTTGGGTTTACGCCGTGCCAAATCCAGCCGTCTGCACTATTTGCTAGCCAATCAAACTCTTGTCTAGCACGTCCAATCGCCACCATCGGCAAACGACTTTTCACTTTCGGCACGGTGTCAATGTTGCCTGTCAAATTGCCGTAATGATTGCCTGAAAATCTCGGAAAATCATAAGTTTGCGGATTGGTCAGCGTGCGGATGAGTTCCCAGCTTTCACGATAACGCTCGGCACGGTTGCCAAATTCCTTGTTAAACGCAGGGTATTCCACAGGGCGGTCGCCGCTAGACAGCCCCAAAATAAAGCGTCCACCTGTCAATGCGTCCACCGAACTGGCGGCTTTGGCGATGTCAATCGGTTCTCGCAATGGACTGACGATGCCTGCCGTGCCAAGGGTGATGCGGTCGGTTTTGGCGGCTAAATAGCCCAAGCTCGTCCAAGCGTCTAAACCTTGACCCACGTCGCCAAAATTGGGGTCGTAAAACGGCACATCACGCAGCCAAAGGGCGG
>JAUNMN010000005.1 GCA_030531795.1 Neisseria sp. | reverse complement strand
TCTCGTATCGCCGCGACGGACAAACAGGGCGCATGGTTTCCGCGATTTGGTTGGAACAGTCTTGATTGCAAAGATGCCGTCTGCGAAATAGCGTTGAACGGCATTTTTTATTGAGTATCAAATCATATTAAAATAATGAATTAGTCAAATTTGAGACAATTTATGTCTGTTTCACAATACGAATATTTTTCTCAAGACCCAAATTTTCCGACCAAAACCGTGGTGGCGGCTTTGTTTATTTCGGCGTTTTTGGGTTATCTCAACGAAACGTTGCTGAATGTGGCGTTAAGCAAATTGATGAGCGAATTTGCCATTTCCAAACAACAAGTTCAGTGGCTGGCGACGGGATTTTTGCTGATTATGGGGGCGTTTTCGCCGATTACGGCGAACCTGCTGCAATGGTTTCGCACCAAAACCATGGCGCTCTTGACGCTGGGAATTTTTCTATTTGGCTCGCTGATTTGCGCAAGTGCGGTCAATTTTCCGATGTTGCTGGCGGGGCGCATCATTCAGGCGTTGGCGGCGGCGATGTCTGTGCCGCTGCTCATCAATGCGATTATGATGATTTTTCCGCCTGAGAAACGTGGGCGTGCGATGAGTTTGGTGGTGGTGATTTTCACGGCTGCACCTGCGATTGGCCCGACTTTATCAGGAATAATTGTGGACAGTCTCGGCTGGCGTTATCTGTTTTTGGCGACTGTGCCTTTGGTGTTGCTGGCAATGGGGTTGATTGCGTGGAAGTTGCAACACAATTTGGTGGAAATCACGCGCCCGAAAATTGATGCGCTGTCTATTTTGTTGTCGCTGCTTGGCTTTGGCAGTTTGGTTTACGCGGCGAGTCAATTCAATGATTTGTCGCTGTTTATGATACTTGGTTTGCTGGCGTTTTCTGCTTTGGCGATTACGCTGTTTGTTCGCCGTCAATTGTGTCTGGACACGCCGCTGCTGGATTTGCGCATTTTTGGTGTGGCACAATTTCGTCATGCCGTCTGCATTTTTGCGCTGGCTTGCTTTTTGTTTTTGGGACTGGAATTGTTGTTGCCGATGTACAGCCAACAAGTGCTGATGTTTAGTGCAACCGTAACGGGTTTTGTGTTGCTGCCCGCCAGCATCAGCGAAGCGATTTTCGCCCCGATTTTTGGCACATTGCTCGACAAAAAAGGCGGGCGACCTGTGTTGCTGATTTGTGGCATCGTGATGACGCTTTCCATGCTGACTTTATGGCTTTTGTTGGGCGACAACACGCCAGCGTGGGCGATTGCTGCTGCGTTTGCGCTGTTTGTCGTCGCCGTTTCCGCGGCGATTACGGGCAAAACCCACGCGCTGAACCATTTAACCGCCGAACAAAATCCGCACGGCACGGCGGTTTTGGGCATGACCATGCCGATTGCAGGCGCGTTGGGCGTGGCGTTTTTTGTCGGCATCACCAACGTTGGCGAACAAATTTCTTCGCAAATCAAACCGCACTTGGCAATGCTTGAAGGAGTGAAATTATCGCTAGGCATCGGCGTGTTTTTAGCGATTTTGGTGCTACTGATTTCCTTAAAAATCCGCACCTTGTATGCGCTAAATGGCGCGAAAGATGAAACTTGATTTAAGAACACGCGATGAACAAGCCAGCGATTTGGGTATGGCATTGTTTTTATGTTGAATATTTGCCAGTAAACCGCCAAACACGAAACGAGCCGCGCTGCTCGTTTTTCTTTTGCCGCAGGCTTATGTTATGCTTGTTGTCTTGACAAAACTTAACGGAAAATCATGATGAAAACGCTGATGCCTGCTGCTTGGGTGGCGGGTGTGCTGGCTTCGTTTGCTTTGCCTGCCGTGCCTGCTTGGGGCTGGTGGGCAGGGGTGTTGGCGGTTTTGGCGTTGCTCATTTTGCGTGTGCCGAAGTTGGCTTGGCTTGGGGTATTTGTGTTGGCGGCGGCGTATGGTGTGTGGCGCACGCAGTTGGATTTGGCGGAGCAATGGCCGTTGAATCGCAATCAGGAACGTGTGGCGGCGGTGGTGCGGGTTGCGAGTTTGTTGCAACAAGATGATAAACGCGTGAGTTTTTTGGCGGACGTGGAAACTGCAGACGGCAAGTCGTGGCGGCTGTCGCTGTCGGATTATGAACGGCGTTCGTGGGCGGTGGGCAGTCGTTGGCAAACCGATTTGAAGGTGCGTGCGGCGATTGGCGAGCATAATCCGCGCGGTTTGAATCGCGAAGCGTGGGCGTTGGCGCAGGGCATAGATGGTTTTGCGACGGTTGGGAAAACGCGTTATCCGATGCCGTCTGCACAGGGTTTTGAGCAAGTTGCAGACGGCATTTTTGCGCCTAAATGGTGGGTTTTGCCTTGGCGCGAGCAAATCAGTTTGAACTGGCAACAGCTTGCTGGCAAAGGTTTGGACGATGGTGTGGCGCTGATGCGCGCTTTGAGCATAGGTGAGCAAAACGCTTTGCGCAACGAGCTTTGGCAGGCGTTTCGTCCTTTGGGTTTGAATCATTTAATCAGCATTTCGGGTTTGCACGTTACCATGGTTGCGCTGCTGGCGGCGTATTTGACGCACCAAATTTTGCGTCGCGTGCGAGTGAATGTGCGCCGACCGCGCGTGTGGCAATTGAGCGCAGGCGTGGCGGCAGCCTTGTTTTACGCGGCTTTGGCGGGTTTTGCCGTACCGACGTTGCGCACGGTTTTCATGGCGGCGGTGTTGGCGTGGGCGTGGTTGGGGCGACAATATTTGAGCGCGTGGCAGGCGTGGTTTTGGGCGTTGGCGGCGGTGTTGTTGCTTGACCCGAGCGCGACTTTGGCGGTGGGAACGTGGCTGTCGTTTGGCATGGTGGGCGTGTTGTTGTGGAGCAGCGCACATCGTTTGGAAGAGTGGGCAACGTGGAAAACCGCGCTGCGTGGGCAAATCGCTGCCAGTTGGGCAACGCTGTTGGGGGCAGGTTTTTTGTTTGCCGCCGTGCCCGTGTTTAGCCCTTTGGTGAATGCCGTGGCGATTCCGTGGTTTTCGTGGCTGCTCGTGCCGCTGGCGTTGCTTGCGTCCGCGATTCCCGTTTATCCCGTGCAATACGCCGCCGCTTTTTTGGCGGAATACACTTTACGCGTGCTGTTGTGGCTGGCGCAGTGGACTCCCGAATGGAGCGTTGTGCTCACGCCTTTGCCTTTGTTTTTATTGAGTATTATTGCTGTTTTACTGCTGGTGTTGCCGCGTGGTACAACGCTCAAACCGTGGGCAATCATCGTTTTGTTGGGGTTTATGTTTTACCCAAAGCCGCGTTTGGAAGCGGGGCAATTGCGCGTGCAAGTGATTGATGTTGGGCAAGGTTTGGCGGTGTTGTTGCAAACCCAAAATCGCCATTTGCTGTTTGACACAGGCACCGCCGCTGCAGCGCAAACCCAAACCGTTCCGACGCTTCGGGCGAGTGGCGTTCAGCGTTTGGACGGTTTGATTTTGTCGCATCACGACAGCGACCACGACGGCGGTGCAAGTCAAATTGTGCAAGACTTTATGCCGTCTGCAGTTTGGTTTGGGCAGGAAAAATACGCGTTCAAACATTTGAGTGCGTCGCCGAAATTGTGTCATCACAGCCCAGCGTGGACGTGGGACGGCGTGCATTTTGAGTTTTTGACTTTGCCCGACAATCGCCACGCGGACGACAACGAGCAAAGCTGCGTTTTGCGTGTGGTGGCGGGCGGCGCGGCGGTGTTGATAACGGGCGATTTGAGTCGCAAAGGCGAGCTGGCTTTGCTGAAAAGCTACGGCGACAGCCTATACAGCCAAGTGTTGCTGCTCGGGCATCACGGCAGCAGCAGTTCTTCCGACAGCCGCTTTTTGAACGCGGTCAATCCGATTTACGCGATTGCCAGCAGCGGTTTCGCTAATCCGTATCGACACCCGAATCAATCGGTGATTGATGCCTTGAAAGCGCATCAAATTCAGCTCAAACGCACCGATTTACAAGGCATTCAAACCATTGAACTGCTCGGCTCGCAGCAGGTTCAGCTGACCAGTTTGCCCAAACGTTTTTACTGGCAAAGAAAGCCGTTTGAGTGAATTTCGCGTATAATTCGCGGTTTGCTTGCCGTCTGCGGCAGGCGCAAATGCAAAACGATAACACACGAAAAATATTAGGAATTTCCCAACCATGAACCAAGCTGTAGAACGCGATAGCATGCAATACGATGTTTTGATTGTGGGCGCAGGCCCAGCTGGGCTGAGTGCCGCGATTAAGCTCAAACAAATTGCCGAACAAGAAGGGCGCGAAATTTCGGTTTGTGTGTTGGAAAAAGGTTCGGAAGTGGGTGCACACAGCCTGTCGGGCGCGGTGTTAGACCCCAAATCTTTAAACGAATTATTGCCCAACTGGCAAGAATTAAACGCACCACTCACGCGTGAAGTAAACGAAGATAAGGTTTTGTTTTTAACCGAAAATCGTGCCTTTAAATTGCCCACGCCGCCGAGCTTTCGCAATCATGGCAACTACATCATCAGCTTGGGTTTGTTCACGCGTTGGCTGGCGGAGCAAGCCGAAAACTTGGGCGTGGAAATTTACGCAGGGTTTGCCGCCAGCGAAATTTTGTATCACGCAGACGGCAGCGTGAAGGGCGTGGCAACGGGCGATATGGGCATCGGCAAAGACGGCGAGCCAACCGATATGTTTCAGCGTGGCATGGAATTGCACGCCCAACAAACGATTTTTGCCGAAGGCTGTCGCGGTTCATTGTCTAAACAAATCATCAAGAAATTTCAATTAGATAAAAACAGCCAGCCGCAAACTTATGGCTTGGGCATCAAAGAAATTTGGGAAATTTCGCCCGAACAAGCACAAGCAGGTTTGGTGTTGCACACAACGGGTTGGCCTTTAGATTTTCACACTTACGGCGGTTCGTTTTTATACCATTTGGATAACAATCAAGTGGCGGTGGGTTTTGTGGTGGGTTTGGATTACCAAAATCCCTATTTGTCGCCGTTTGAAGAGTTTCAGCGTTTCAAAACACACCCAGCGATTCGCCCGATTTTTGAAGGCGGTCGGCGCATTGCTTACGGTGCGCGCGCCTTGTGCGAAGGTGGTTTGCAAAGTTTGCCCAAACTTTCATTCGCAGGCGGCGTGTTAATCGGCGACGCAGCAGGTTTTTTGAATGTGCCAAGAATCAAAGGCATACACGCGGCGATGAAGTCGGCGATGTTGGCGGCAGAAGCGGTGGCGGCGGTGTTGCCGTCTGCAGACGGCACGAGTGAAATCAGCAGTAGCGCCGAAGCAACAAACTATCAAAATTTGTTTGAAAACAGCTGGTTGTATCAAGAATTGCATGAGGCACGCAATATTCGCCCTGCATTTAAATGGGGTTTGCTGCCTGCGTTTGCCTACACCGCTTTGGAGCAATTCGTGTTCAAAGGCAAAACGCCGTGGACGCTGTCGCATCACGGAGCAGATTTCGCCAGCTTGAAAAAAGCCGCCGATTGCCAGCCGATTGCCTACCCCAAACCCGATGGCGTATTGACTTTTGACCGCTTGAGCAGCGTGTTTTTGGCGAACGTGCATCACGAAGAAAACCAGCCATCGCATTTGAAAATTGCTGATGAAGCGAAAATGATTGCGGTGAACGCTGAGCAATACGCTTCGCCTGAAACGCGTTATTGTCCAGCGGCGGTGTATGAAATCGTGGAAGAAGCAGGCGAAAAACGTTTACAAATCAATGCCGCCAACTGCGTGCATTGCAAAACCTGCGACATCAAAGACCCAACCCAAAACATCACTTGGCAATGCCCAGAAGGCGGCGGTGGCCCAAATTACGGTGCGATGTAAAGTGCAAAAAAAACGTGTCTGAATCATGTGATTTAGGTATTTAAAGTCATAAGAAATGCCGTCTGCGATTTAAACTGCAGACGGCATTTTTGATTTAATCATTTGAAAAACAATTAAAATAGCTAAAAACAGCGATTATTTCGCCAAATGTTTTAAATGACCGTAGCCTTGCGCGTCCATTTGTGCCAGCGGCACGAAGCGCAAACTTGCGCCGTTGATGCAATAGCGCAAACCGCCTTTATCGCTTGGACCATCGGGGAAAACGTGTCCCAAATGTGAGTTAGCAAGGCTGCTGCGCACTTCGGTGCGTTGCATATTGTGGCTGAAATCATCGTGTTCACTGACGGCGTTGGCGGCAATCGGACGAGTGAAACTTGGCCAGCCGCAACCTGAATCGTATTTGTCGCCTGAAGCAAACAGCGGTTCGCCGCTGACGATGTCTACATAAATACCAGGGGCGAATAAATGGTCGTATTCATGGCTGAAGGCGTATTCCGTGCCGCTTTGTTGGGTGATGCGGTATTGCTCGGGCGTGAGTTTTTGACGCAATTCGCTGTCGCTTGGTTGGCGATAGTTTTTCGCATCAAACGGTTTCGCTTCGGCAGCCAAAGGCACATCGGCAAGACTAACGTCAATGTGGCAATAGCCGTTGGGATTTTTGATTAAATAGTCTTGATGATATTCTTCGGCGCGATGAAAGTGTTGCAAAGGCAGGTTTTCTACCACAATTTTGTTGCCATATTTGGCTTGCTCTTTTTGCAAGGCAGTAGCGATGACGGCAGCATCGCGTGGGTTTTCGTAATACACGCCTGTGCGGTATTGCGTGCCGATGTCGTTGCCTTGTTTGTTGAGACTGGTTGGGTCAATCACGCGGAAATAATATTGCAAAATATCGTTTAAACTCAATTGATTGGCATCAAAAGTTACTTTCACGGTTTCGGCGTGTCCTGTGTCGCGATAAACCACATCTTCATAACTCGGCGCGGTGGCGGTTTTGCCGTTGGCATAACCAGAAACCGCGTCCATCACGCCTTTAATGCGTTGGAAATAGGCTTCTAAGCCCCAAAAACAACCGCCTGCAAGATAAATGGTTTGTGGATTCATGGTTTTGTGTTCCTTTTGTGTGTCGGCTTGGTAAAAAGTTTGTTTGAACTGGCTCAAATCAGCGTTGGGATTAGCGAGCAGGGCGGCAGCTTGTTGCTGATTGATGCTGCCTTTGACGATGCGTGCCACTTGCCCCGTTTTGTCGAGCAACACCCAAGAGGGATAAACTTGAATATTCAAACTTTTGGCGATGCTGCCGCCTTCGTCCAGCAACACGGTTGGCGTGGAGTAGTCCAAACCTTTAAACCACGTTTGAAACGCGCTGCTGTTTTTTTCACGCAGATATTCGGGCGAAGCGACTGTGATGATGTTTGCCGTCTGCAACTTGGGGTCGCGCTGCCATTGCGCGGTTTGTTCTAATTCCGCCAAACAAAGCGGACACCAACTTGCCCAAAATTTAATCAAAGTTGGTTTGTCTTTTTGCAGATGTTGGCTGGCGTTTTGTTGTTTCACATCATGCAACGCGTGTAGCTGATTGAGTGTGGACGCTTCCACGCGCGACGTTTTGGGCAACATCAAGGCGGCAAGGGCAATCAGCAGGGCAATGGCAATGCTCACTGGCAAAGAAAATGAAAATTTCATACAAACGTTTTCCTTGTGGGGACAATAAAAATCGTGTGCGTGAGTGTGTGATTATTGTGATGCCGTCTGCAGTTGGACAACTTGCAGACGGCATCGTTTTAAATTTCTTCGTTGTCGCGGTTTTCGTCGCCCAAAAAGCCTTTGAGTTTTTGCAAGGCTTTAGCTTCAATTTGGCGAATGCGTTCGGCGGACACGCCATATTCTGCTGCTAACTCGTGCAGGGTCAAACCGCCATCGTCTTGCAGCCAGCGCGTTTCTACGATGCGGCGACTGCGTTCGTCCAACTGAGCCAGCGCGTTGCTCAAACCTTCGGTTTGCATCAAATAATGCGCTTTTTTGGCGATTTGGCGAGTCGGTTCGCTGTCGTTGTCGGCGAGCCAGTCAATCGGCGCGAAATTGCTGTCGTCGTCATCGCTGTTGTCGGCAAGCAAGGCAACGTCTTTGCCCGTCATGCGCTGTTCCATTTCCATCACTTCACTGAGTTTCACGCCCAAATCATCGGCAATCGCTTGCGCTTCTTTTGGGCTTAACGCCGACAAAGATTTGCGCATCGAACGCAAATTGAAAAACAGTTTGCGCTGTGGTTTGGTCGTTGCCACGCGCACCAAACGCCAGTTGCGCAAAATAAATTCGTGAATTTCCGCCTTAATCCAGTGCACGGCAAACGAAAACAGGCGCGCGCCGCGTTCGGGTTCAAAACGCTTCACAGCTTTCATCAAACCGATATTGCCTTCTTGAATCAAATCGGCTTGGTTCAAACCATAGCCATCGTAGCCGCGAGCAATGGAAACGACCACGCGCAAATGCGACAAAATCAGCTGCTTCGCCGCTTCCACATCGCCAGACATTTTGCGTTCGGCGAGTTGGTGTTCTTCTTCGGGCGTGAGCAGAGGAATGCTGTTTACGGTGTGAATGTATTGCTCGAGACTACCGTGTCCGCTCGGGACGGGCAGGGCAACGGGATTTTTGTTCATGCGTTTTCCTTGTTGGGCGTGTGTCTGCGGGTGCAGGAAAAAGTTCGCCATTTTAACATTTTTATACCACGCGTGCAGATATGGGGCGTTTTGGGCGCGTATCCAGTGGCGAGATTGTTAAGTTAGGCTAAATTTTTGACGCGATGCCGTCTGCAGATTTGGTGATTTGCAGACGGCATCGCTGCATTTTGATGAATTTTGTACGCTTTTATTGCTTGTTCGCTGCATTTTCGCAACTTTTTCTGCTTTTGAACCACAACAACACGCCGCAGACGGCAAGCAACATCATCAAAGGATAAGAGCTACCGATTTTCATATACGGCGTTTCGCCTGTGCGACCTTCAATTTCGCCCGTCAAAACCGCCGTGGTGTTAATCGGCAATTGTTGCAGCACTTTGCCTTGATGATTGACGATGGCAGTTGCCCCCGTGTTGGTTGCGCGCACCATAAACCGACCTAACTCCAAAGCGCGTGCTTGCGATTGTTGTAGCTGCTGATACATCGCGTTGGAATCGCCATACCACGCCATATTGCTGGCGTTGGCAAGCAGCGTAGATTGTTTGGCACTACCTATCAATTCGTCGCCAAAACCGTCTTCATAACAAATATTAAACGCCACTTTTTGCTTGTGCATGACAAACGGTTTTTGACTTGCACCGCCGCGCTGAAAATCGGCAAGCGGCATATTCATCATGCGGTATAAAGGTTCGGTCAAAAATGGCAAAGGTTTGTATTCGCCAAACGGAACAAGATGATTTTTTGCATAAAATTCAATCTGTTCAGGGTTTAAGCTTTGCCAGTTTTCACGCGTTAAATTCAAATCACTCAAATTGAGCATGGCATTGAAATAGCCTTGTTTATCATCGGTGTAACGCGCCACGCCCACCGCCAACGCCGAACCATTTTGCTGCGCTTGTATCGCCAAAGCAGGAATCAAATCGGCAGGCAAATCTTGCAACATCGCAGGAATCGCAGTTTCGGGTAACACCACAATATCCGCTTTACTTTCAGTAACTTGCTGGAAATAACGTTCAACCGTGTTCGCAAACTGGTCGGCTTGAAATTTCAAACTTTGCGCGATATTGCCTTGTGCCAAAGCGACGCTGCTTTTTTCGCCTGTGCTGGCGGTAAATTCCGTGTTTTTGGCGACCAAACCGATAGCAAGTAAAACCAGCAAAAATGCCGTCTGCATCAAGCGTTGCGTGCGATTGCCCATAAACAAAACATAGATGCCTGCGCCGAAAAACGCAGTGATGAGCGTAACCAAATGAATGCCGCCCAAAGGTGCGAAACCCGCCAGCGGCGAGTAATCGGCGATTTGCGAATAGCCCAACGCGCCCCAGCCAAAACCCGTTAAAACGCGTTCACGCGCAAACTCGGCAAGCGTCCAAAAAATCGGCAAAGCCAGAATTTCATGCCACGCCCCCGTTTTGCCGTCTGCAGACGGCACGCGGCATTTGCGCCACAACCACACCGCCAAAGCAGGAAAAATCGCCAAATACGCAGGCAATAAAAAAGTGAGCGGAATCGCGTAAAGGTTGGGCAAACCCGACACATCGTGCAGCGCGGTATGTACCCAGTAAAACTGGCAAGTGTAGGCGACTAAACCGAATAAATACGCGGTTTTCACCGCTTTTTCGAGACGCGTTTGCAGCAAGTAAATCAGCGCAGCAAACAACACGGGCATCAGCCAAAATTGATAATACGGTGCAAACGCCAAAGGCGTGAGCAGGGCGATGATGAGCAGCGTTAAATAAAAAGCCAGTTTATTGTTTTGTAAGAAATTTGTGATATTCATAACACGAAAAAAAGCAAGATGCCGTCTGCGTTTTTAAACTTGCAGACGGCATGGTTTTTAATCTTTGCTGAAAATTTTCATTAAAGGCAAGACGATGGCGCAGGCGATTGCGCCTGTGATTAAGCCGATGATTAAGTTGGCGATGTTGCTGATGAAACCTGTGTCCCAGTGTTGGGCGTGTAGGTAGTCGGCGATGAAGGGCGCGCCGTGGGCGATGATACCGCCGCCAACGAGGAACATGGCGAGTGTGCCTAACACGCTTAATCCGCGCATAAACCACGGCATCACTTTAATCAAACCTTGCCCAAACGCGGCGCGGCTGCCGCCTTTGTTGATGAGGTAGATGCCCAAGTCGTCGAGTTTGACAATCACGGCAACCAAGCCATACACCAAAACGGTCATGCCGATGCCGATGGCGGAAAGCATGAGTGTGCGCACCATGATGCTGGTGTCGGCAGGGACAACGCCCAAGGCGATGATGATGATTTCGGCAGACAAAATGAAATCGGTGCGAATCGCGCCTTTGATTTTGTCGTTTTCATCGATTAACTCGTCGGGCGTGCCGTCTGCGTGTGGCTGTTCGTGGCGGTGTAGGTATTTGTGCAACAGTTTTTCTACGCCTTCAAAACACAAAAACGCGCCGCCTATCATCAATAAGGGTGTAACCAGCCAAGGGGCGAGCCATGAAATCAGCAGGGCGGCGGGAATCAAAATCAGTTTGTTGATGAATGAACCTTTTGCCACGCGCCAAATAATCGGCAATTCGCGTTCAGCAGAAACGCCTGTAACTTGGTTGGCATTGAGTGCCAGGTCGTCGCCGACCACGCCAGCAGTTTTTTTGGCGGCGAGTTTGGTCATCAGTGCAACATCGTCTAAAACGGCGGCGATGTCGTCTAAAAGGGTGAATAATGAGGCAAAAGCCATGATTTTTCCTTGTTTTTCGTTTGTGTTTTTGTCTTGCCGTCTGCGGTTTGGGTTTAGGCTGAAACTTGTCTAAAAACGTTTTAAAACGCAGACGGCATATTTAAGCAAAAGCGTTTTCGCGTTAATTGTCTTCTTTGCTTTTCACTGCCATCAGCGTGTGCAGACGGCGTTTGTCGGCGCGTGCCACGGTAAACAGCAAACCGCCAAGCGACACTTTTTCGCCGCGCACGGGCAAGCGTCCCAACTCTTGCACAATCAAACCGCCGATGGTGTCCACTTCTTCGGTGTTGAACGCCGTGCCAAAAAAGCGATTGATGTCTTCAATTTCGGTAACGGCGTTAATTCGCCAACGCTCCGCCGACACCGCGAAAATATTGTCCGCCGAATCGTCTTCGTCAAATTCGTCTTCAATTTCGCCGACAATTTGTTCAATCACATCTTCAAAAGTCACCAAACCCGAAATGCCGCCGTATTCGTCCACAACTACCGCCATGTGGCTGCGCTGTTCGCGGAACATTTTCAGCAAAGAGCTCAAAGACTTGCCTTCTGGCACAAAACTGGCTGGACGCAATAAACTTTCTAAATGAAACTGGGCATCGGCATTGAAGGCGTATTTGAGCAAATCTTTGGCGTGCAAAATCCCCAAAACGTGGTCTTTGTCTTCACCTATCACGGGAAAACGCGAGTGGCTGGTTTCAATCACATAAGCCACAATCCGTTCGGGCGAATCGCTTGCTTTAATCACATTCATTTGCGAACGCGTTATCATCGCATCGCGTACTTCTAATTCTTTGAAATTTAAGGTTTTTTCTAGTTGTTGCAAGGTGTCGGCATCAAACACTTCTTGTTCGTGCGCTTGTTGCAACACCGCCAACACGCTGGAAGTGTCGTGTTGTGCTTCGCCCGATAAACGTTTGAATAAGCGTTCTAAAAAGTTCGGTTTACTGGAGTCGTCCATTTAGTATTCGTCCTCTGCGTAAGGATTGGGATAGTTAAGTTGTTGTAATAACTTGATTTCTAGGTTTTCCATTTCTTTAGCTTCAGCGTCATTCATGTGGTCGTAGCCCATTAAATGCAGCGTGCCGTGTATGGTTAAATGGGCAAAATGTGCTGTTAAATCTTTGCCTTGTTCACTCGCTTCGCTCGCCACCACTTGCGGACAAATAATCAAATCGCCCACGATGCCGTCTGCAGTGGCGGGGTTGAACATTTCGCCCTCGTTAAAGGCAAAGCTCAATACATTGGTGGCATAATCTTTGCCACGATAATCGCGGTTGTAAGTACGCGCGTCTTCTTCATCTAATAAAATCAAACTGATGTCGGCATGGCGGTATTCGTTTTTGAGTGCCTGCCAAATCCACACGCGAAAATCGCGTTCGCTTGGGCAAGCGGTAAAAGTGGACGCGTTATCTAAATGTAGGTTTAAGCGTTGGCGCAACACGTTTAAAAAATGCTTATTTTTGGCTTTGTGTTTGTTCATATTGAGTTTATGTTTATTATTAAGAAAGTGTGTCATTCATACTGCAGACGGCACAGTTGCACGCAACCGTGCTGATACGCTTATTCACACCGTTTCTGCTTCTTCTGCAGCATCGTATGCTTCCACGATTTTTTGCACCAAAGGATGACGCACCACATCTTCGCTGGTGAAGGTGTGAAAATACAAACCTTCCACATCGCTGAGTTTTTCGCGTGCATCACGCAAACCCGATTTGATGTTGCGCGGCAAGTCAATTTGACTTAAGTCGCCTGTAATCACTGCTTTTGCCCCAAAACCGATGCGCGTCAAAAACATCTTCATCTGTTCGGGCGTGGTGTTTTGCGCTTCGTCCAAAATTACATACGCGCCGTTGAGCGTGCGTCCGCGCATATAGGCAAGCGGCGCGATTTCAATCAAACCTTTTTCCAGCAATTTGGTAACGCGGTCAAAACCCATCAAATCGTATAAAGCGTCATACAAAGGACGCAAATAAGGGTCGACTTTTTGAGCCAAATCCCCAGGTAGAAAACCCAGTTTTTCGCCTGCTTCCACCGCAGGGCGCACCAACACGATGCGTTCGATTTGGTGTTTTTCCATTGCGTCCACCGCCGCGGCAACCGCCAAATAGGTTTTGCCCGTGCCTGCTGGCCCAAGTCCAAACACCACATCATGATTGAGTAAGGCACGAATATAGCCGTTTTGGCGTGGCGTTCTGCCGCCGATATTGCCGCGTTTGGTGCGCAAAAAATACTGATGATTGCGTTCGGTTTTTTCTTGATGCGCCGCATCGGCGGTTTTCGCTTCTACCGCCGCCAGCTGAATGTCGCCATCTTCCAAATCGCGACTTTGCGCCAATTCTGCCAAATTCAATAAAGCACGTCGCCCAGCGTGTGCCAACTCGCCAAAAAAGGTGAAATGCTCAAAACGGCGGCTCACTTGAATGTCGAGTGCCTTGCCCAAAACGGCTAAATTGCCGTCTAACGCGCCCGTTAAGCGTTGCAAAACGGTGTTGTCTATGTCGTCGAATTGAAGGTGTACGGTATGACTCATGCCTGTGTGAAATGCCTGTATGCAATGAAAACAATAAAACGCGTGTTATAAAGCCTTGATGCGGAAAATGCAAGCGGTATTGCCTGTTTCGGCGTTTTTCTGTGGCGAAAAGTGGACGAACAAGCAAACTGCAGACGGCATCATGACGGTATTTTTATGATAAGAACGCGTTCAATATTTATCATCAGCACCAAAAAATTGTGTTTAAAATTCATTTAAGGCTATATCATCAATCTTTTTTGTGTTACATTTACACGCTCTTATTGCTTGGAACATCATCAAAATGAATCAGGATTTAACAGCTTTTATCCGCGAAGACATACGCGCTTTACACGCTTATGCGGTTGCCGATGTGGCAAATGATGTGATTAAGTTAGACGCAATGGAATTGCCTTATCGTTTTGATGTCGATTTGGCGAACGAGTTGGCGCAAGAATTAGCGAAAGCACCGATAAACTGTTATCCGAATCCTGCCACTTGCGGCGTGCAGCAAGCCTTGCGCGACACATTTAACATCATGCCGTCTGCAGACATTGCTTTGGGCAACGGTTCAGATGAATTGATACAACTTTTGGCGATGTTGTTTGCCAAGCCGAATGCCACGATGTTGGCGGTTGAGCCCAGCTTTGTGATGTACAAACACAATGCCGCTTTGTTTGGCATGAATTATGTGGGCGTGCCGCTTAATCCTGATTTTTCGCTGAATTTAGAAGCCACTTTGGCGGCGATTAAACAACACAATCCCGCGCTGATTTTCATTGCTTATCCGAATAACCCAACTGGTGTGCGTTTTGAACGTGAACAAGTGGAAGCGATTGTGCAGACGGCATCGGGCTTGGTGGTGGTGGACGAAGCCTATGGCTCGTTCAGCGACGACAGTTTTTTGCCGCAAGCTGGCAGCGTGGAAAATCTGCTGGTGTTGCGCACTTTAAGCAAAATTGGTTTTGCGGGTTTGCGTTTGGGCTACGCGGCTGGACACCCCAGCGTGATGCAAGAATTAGCCAAAATCGTGCCGCCTTATAATATGAACTGGTTGAGCATCACCGCCGCCAAATTTGCTTTAAAACATTATGACTGGATACACAGCAAAATCGAGTTATTAAAAGCCGAGCGCAGCCGAATGCTGGCGGCATTGTCTGAAATGCCCAACACGCAAGCGTTTGCCAGTCAAGCCAACTTTATTACCGTGCGCTTGCCTGATGCCGTCTGCGCTTTTGAGACTTTGAAACAACACAAGATTTTGGTGAAAAAATTACATGGTTCACACGCTTTATTAGATAACTGTTTGCGTTTAACCATCGGCACGCCCGAGCAAAATCAGCAAGTTTTAGCCGTTTTAAAAGAAGTTGTATAAGTATTTATTTTTATTTTATTATTTTGGAGAACAGCATCATGGATAAAAAACAAATTCGTGTAGAAAATTTTCGTGCTTTAATCAAAGAAGCAGGTTCGGTGGTTAAGTTGGCGACAGCCTGCGGCTACGGCAACGCGACTTCGTTGTATCAATTGAACAACCGTTTGAAAAAGAACGAAGAAAACAGCCGCGGCATCAGCAGTGTGTTGGCGCGCAAATTAGAGTTGGGCATGGGCAAGCCAGAAGGTTGGATGGACAAACGTCATCAAGCTAAAGAACAACAGAAAGAGCAAGCGCAAAGCGTGGCTGTGCCGTCTGCAACTTCGTTTGAAGCGCAACAGCCAGTTGCCATCAGCCGCGAAGGTCGTTATGTGCAAGTGGAGCGCAACACTTGCGAAACCCAAATCAAAATCGCCTTGAATTTGGACGGCACGGGTAAAAGCAATATCGATACGGGCGTGCCGTTTTTGAATCACATGCTCGACCAAGTGGCGCGTCATGGCTTGATTGATTTGGACATCGTGTGCAAAGGCGATTTGCACATCGACGACCATCACACGGTTGAAGACGTTGGCATCACTTTAGGGCAAGCCTTGAAACAAGCCTTGGGCGACAAACGCGGCATTCGCCGTTACGGTCATGCTTATGTGCCGTTGGATGAAGCCTTGAGTCGCGTGGTGTTGGATTTGTCGGGTCGTCCAGGTTTGACGTATAACCTTGATTTCACACGCGCTTTAATCGGACGTTTTGATGTGGACTTGTTCAGCGAGTTTTTTCATGGCGTGGTCAACCACAGCATGATGACTTTGCACATCGACAATTTGCGTGGCAAAAACGCGCATCATCAAGCCGAAACCGTGTTCAAAGCGTTTGGACGCGCTTTGCGCATGGCAGTGGAATACGATGAACGCATGGCAGGACAAATGCCGTCTACCAAAGGCACGCTAACTGCCTAAAACCACAAAAGATGCCGTCTGCAGACGGCATCTTTTCATTCAAATGGCGAAAAATATTCTAAAACGAACATTTTTCAATTCATTTTCAAGTAAAACAATCAGGAAAAAAAACATGACACAAGAATGCAAAAAAATCGGCTGGATAGGTTTGGGACAAATGGGCGTGCCGATGGTGAACCGTTTGTTGGCACACGAAATGGATGTGGGCGTGTACAACCGAAATGCTGCGAAAAGTGCCGAATTTGCCGAAAAAGGCGCGAAAATCTACGATAATGTGGCAACGCTATTAAACGATTATGATGTGGTGTTTTTGATGGTGTCGGATTACGCGGCGATTATCGATATTTTTAACGACAGCGTGCAGCCACATTTGCAAGGCAAAACCATTGTGAACATGAGCACGGTTTCGCCCACCGAAAACTTAAAAATCAAAGCATTGATTGAAGCCAAAGGCGGGCATTTTGCCGAAGCACCTGTTTCGGGTTCGGTTGTGCCAGCGACCAACGGCACTTTGCTGATTTTGTTTGGTGGCGACGCGGCAATTTTAGAGCCATTGCGTGCGGTGTTTGCCGTTTTGGGACAGCGCACTTTCCATTTTGGCGATGTTGGCAAAGGTTCGGGCGCGAAGTTGGTGCTCAATTCTTTGTTGGGCATTTTCGGGCAGGCATACGCCGAAGCGATGTTGATGGGCGAACAATTTGGCATTAATTTGAACGAGTTAGCAGAAGCGGTTGGCGGTTCAGCAATGAATTCGCCGATGTTCCAAACCAAAAAACCGCTCTTGCTTGCCAAAGAATTTCCAGCGGCGTTCATGCTCAAACACGCCAGCAAAGATTTGAATTTGGCGTGCGGCGAGTTGGCGCAAGCGGGTTTGCGTTTGCCAGCGATTGAAACCGTTGCCGAAAATTATCGTGCGGCGGTTGGCAACGATTTGGGCGGCGAAGATGTGTCGGGCATTTATTTGCAACTGGCAAATCAATAGCAGATTTATGATTTGATGTGTGGAATAGACTTCCATTCATGCGGTACAATCGCGGTTTAATTGTGCAAGCGTGGGCGGAAGTCTTTTCTGCGTTGTTGCAAACAAGGCGATGCTGTCTGCATGTTAAGTTTTTGAGTTAAAAATAAAAAAAGATAAAAATGAATGTAGATACATGGTTGCTGTTTGTGTTTAGCACCATTTTTGTTTCGGCAACCCCAGGGTCAAATATGCTGTTGGCGTTTCAATTTGGTTTGAATTACGGCATCAAAAAAACGCTGTACACGCTGGCGGGTTTGAGTTTGGGTTTGTTTGTGTTGTTGGCGGCTTCGCTGGCGTTTGTTGGCTGGCTCAGTCAAACCGCGCCTTTATTGTTTGAAGCGATGAAAGGCGTGGCGGCATTGTATTTGGCGTATTTGGGTTGGCAAACGTGGCAAAATGCCGACCAAAAAATGGGGCAAAGTGATGTACAAGTGATTCCGACTGCTGGCAAATTGTTTCAAACAGGCGTGGCGGTTTCTTTGTCCAACCCGAAAGCGATTTTGTTTTTCGCCGCTTTGTTCCCCAAATTTTTGCAACCGCAAAACGATTTGATGCCGCAATATGTGATTTTGACGATTTCCTTTTTTGTGATTGAAACCTTTTGGCAACTGGTTTACGCAGGCAGCGGCAAAGCAATGGCGGCGTGGCTGGGGCAGGGCAAACGTTTGATGTGGCTGAACCGAATGTGTGGTGCGATTTTTGTGTTGTTGGCAATCGGTTTGTTGCAAGACTTATTTTGGAAATGAATTTAATAGTTTGATTTAAAATATTTTTTGATAACGATGCCGTCTGCGTTTTGATTTTGAACGCAAACACTTAAGACATAAAACGAAAGTGAAAAAAGAGATTGAAGATGAAAGTAGCTATTGTGGATTACGGTATGGGCAATTTGCATTCGGTGTTGAAATCGGTGCAGGCGGCAAGTGCCTTGGCGAATGTGAACGCCGAAATTGAATTAACCGCCAACCCTGAACGCGTGTTTGCCGCCGATAAAATCGTTTTCCCTGGGCAAGGCGCGATGCCCGATTGCATGGCGGCTTTGCAGCAAAGCGGTTTAGGCGAAGCGGTGAAAAACGGTTTGAAGAACAAACCGTTTTTCGGCATTTGCGTGGGTGCGCAATTGCTGTTTGATGTCAGCGAAGAAGGCAACACCGCGGGCATGGGCTGGTTTGCAGGCGAAGTGAAACGTTTTGCCCCAAATTTGACCGATGCAGACGGCAATAAATTGAAAGTGCCGCACATGGGTTGGAATACAGTGAAGCAAACTCAACCGCACGCTTTGTTCCAAGACATCGCACCCAACACGCATTTTTATTTTGTACACAGCTATTATTTCGCTCCAAAAAATCCTGAAATCATCTTGGGAACGAGTGATTATCCCGATGATTTTGCCTGCATTGTTGGTAAAGACAATGTGTTTGCGACCCAGTTTCACACCGAAAAAAGCCATGAAGCAGGTTTGTTGCTGTTGCGCAATTTTTTGAACTGGAAGATTTAAAACCCAACACTGCAGACGGCATCGTCTTTGCCGTCTGCGGTTAGTGTGAACAAAAAAACAGAAAGTAAAACAAAATGTTATTGATTCCTGCGATTGATTTGAAAAACGGACAATGCGTGCGCCTGAAACAAGGTTTGATGGAGCAAGCAACGGTGTTTTCCGACAGCCCAGCCGAAATGGCGGCACATTGGCACGCACAAGGTGCGCGCCGTTTGCATTTGGTGGATTTGGACGGCGCGTTTGCAGGCGAACCGAAAAATTTCGGCGCGATTCGCGAGATTTTGGCGGCGGTTGCCAAGGAAATTCCCGTGCAATTGGGCGGCGGCATTCGTGATTTGTCAACGATTGAACGCTATTTGGATTTGGGTTTGCAAGATGTGATTATCGGCACGGCGGCGGTGAAAAATCCTGCGTTTGTGCGTGAAGCGTGTCGCGAGTTCCCTGGGCGAGTGATTGTCGGTTTGGACGCAAAAGACGGCATGGTGGCAATTGACGGCTGGGCAGTTGTAACCGAACATCATGTAATTGATTTGTCAAAACAATTTGAAGACGATGGCGTGAGCAGCATTATTTACACCGACATCGGCAGAGACGGCATGATGAGCGGCGTGAACGTGGAAGCGACCCAAAAATTAGCGCAATCGGTGAACATTCCGATTATCGCCTCTGGCGGTTTAACCGATTTGAACGATGTGCGCGCTTTGTGTGCGGTGGCTGCAGACGGCATCGCAGGTGCGATTACAGGTCGCGCGATTTACGAAGGCAGCATCAATTTCAAAGAAGCACAAGAATTAGCAGACAGCTTAATCGCTGGATAGACAATTTGACAGCAGCCATTTTCATATTGAACAAACGAGCGAAAACGGCTGACAAAAGCAATAAAAGGACAGAGCATGGCTTTGGCAAAACGGATTATTCCGTGTTTGGACGTGGACAACGGTCGCGTGGTAAAAGGCGTGAACTTTTTGGGTTTGCGTGATGCAGGTAATCCTGTGGACGTGGCGAAACGCTACAACGAAGAAGGTGCGGACGAACTCACTTTTTTGGACATCACCGCCAGCAGCGACAATCGTGACACGATTTTGCATGTGATTGAAGAAGTGGCATCGCAGGTGTTTATTCCGCTGACGGTGGGTGGTGGCGTGCGTTCGGTTGCCGATGTGCGCCGTTTGCTCAACGCGGGGGCGGACAAAGCCAGCATCAACACGGCGGCGGTAACCAATCCTGATTTGGTGAACGAAGCGAGCAGCTTTTTTGGTTCGCAAGCGATTGTGGTGGCGATTGATGCCAAAGCGGTGAACGCCGACAACACGCGTTGGGAAGTGTTCACTCATGGCGGTCGCAAAGCCACGGGTTTAGACGCGGTGGAGTGGGCAAAAAATATGCAGGCACGCGGTGCGGGCGAAATTTTGCTCACCAGCATGGACAGAGACGGAACCAAAATCGGTTTTAATTTGCCGCTGACGCGTGCGATTTCGGAAGCGGTGGACATTCCTGTGATTGCTTCTGGCGGCGTGGGCAATGTGCAGCACTTAATCGACGGCGTGAAAGAAGGCAAAGCCGATGCTGTGTTGGCAGCGAGCATTTTCCATTTTGGCGAAGTGAGTATTGCTGAAGCGAAAGCGGCGATGCGTGCCGCAGGGATTGTGGTGCGTTAAAGCGAAAAGGGCAAAACGTGCGTTTTGATGAATACCGAACTTACGATGCCATCGGATTAGCCGATTTGGTGCGCAAAAAAGAAGTGTCGTCTGATGAATTATTGCAGACGGCATTGTCGCGTTTGGACGACGTCAATCCGCAACTCAATTTGCTGGCACAAGACTGGCGCGAGCGTGCGTTTGCGTGGCAGAGCAGCGCAGACGGCATCTTAAATGGCGTCCCGTTTTTGCTGAAAGATTTGCTTGCCAACTGGCAAAACACGCCGACTTGGTGTGGCTCTGCTTTGTTAAACAAGCATTTGGTAAACGAAAACAGCGCATTAACGCAAGCGTATGTAGACGCAGGTTTGCGTATTTTCGGTAAAACCACTTTGCCCGAATTTGGTTTGTTTCCGTGTACCGAAAGTCGTTTGCACGGCATCACGCGCAATCCGTGGCGTTTGGCACACACTTGCGGCGGCAGTTCGGGCGGTTCGGCAGCGGCAGTAGCGGCAGGAATCGTGCCTGTGGCACACGGCGGCGATGGAGGCGGTTCGATTCGTTTGCCTGCCCACAATTGTGGCATTTTTGGATTGAAACCCTCGCGCGGCAGAAGCAGTTTTGCCCCCGAGTTCAGCGAAGCGTGGCAAGGTTTGGTGTGCGAACACGTTTTAACGCGCAGCGTGCGCGACAGTGCCTTATTTTTAGACCTTGCCGCCCAAACCCAAAACCGCGCTTTATACCGTTGCCCCAGTCCCCAAAATGGTTTTTTAGCCAGTTTACAAAACGATTTGCCGCGCCTCAAAATCGCGGTGCAAGAAACGCCGTGGACGGGCGGCAAAAATGATGTGGCGGTGGATTTGGCACTCAAACACAGTTTGGATTTGTTGCAACAAGCAGGACACGAATTGTTGCCTTGTCCGCCCGTGTTCCGCGATGCAGCAACTTTATCGCGAGCCATCTTAATTATCATTGCTGGCGAAACCGCCAAAATCGCGGTGCATTTTGAGCAGCAAACAGGACGCAAACTGCGTTACGATGAAGTGGAAGCGGCAACGTGGGCATTGATGGTGCAGGGCATGAATTTATCGGCTGGCGAAATGGCTTGGGCGAGAGATGTGTTGTTGGAACAAAGTCGTCGTGCCGAGCAGGCGTTTAGTCAGTTTGATGTGATTGTGTCGCCTGTTTGTCCGCGTACCACGCCGAAAGTGGGCGAACTGATGCCGTCTGCGCTGCAAGCGAAAATCAGCAATTTGCTGTTAGGCAAACTCAAATTAGGCAAATTTTTAGCCAAAAATCCTTTGATTGAAGCCGAAAGCCAGCGTGCGATTCAGTATATTGGCTACACCATGCCATTTAATTTAAGCGGTTTGCCCGCGATGAGCGTGCCGCTGTTTTGGCATGATGGCTTGCCGATTGGCACGCAATTTGCGGCGGCACACGGTCGCGAAGATTTATTGTTGCAACTGGCACAAGAATTGGAACAGCTGCAACCGTGGGCGAAGCGTTATCCGCCGATTTGATGCCGTCTGCACTGCTTTGCGATGCTTAAAATTTGCGATTAAAAGTATAAAAAATCAGAAAACAGGAACGAAAATGCCAGAAAATCTTTTAAAAAACGTTAAATTTGACGATAAAGGTTTGGTGTGTGCCATTGCCCAAGATTGGCAAACGGGACGCGTGTTGATGGTGGCATGGATGAACGCCGAAGCCTTGCAGCAAACCGCTCAAACAGGTTTTGCGCATTACTACAGCCGTTCGCGTCAAAAACAATGGATGAAAGGCGAAGAGTCGGGGCATACCCAAAAAGTGCATGAACTGCGTTTGGATTGCGATGGCGATGCAATTGTGATGTTGATTGAACAACAAGGCGGCATCGCTTGCCACACGGGGCGCGAATCGTGTTTTTACCAAAAGTGGACGGGCAGCGAATGGCAAACCTGCGACCCTGTTTTGAAAAATGAACACGATATTTACGGTGCAAAATCAAAATAATTTTGTCATGAAATGGTAAGAATGCTGGCGTAAACTGCAGACGGCATCTTGATGAAAAACACAATAAAGAAACAGCAAAATGAGTGAAATTTTATTGAGTATACAATCGGTTATCGATTCACGAAAAGGGCAAGACCCCGACGCTTCTTATGTGGCACAGCTTTTTCACAAAGGCGAAGACAAAATCTTGAAAAAAGTGATTGAAGAAGCGGGCGAAGTGCTGATGGCTTCTAAAGATGGCGAAGCCGAACATTTGGTTTACGAAGTTGCCGATTTGTGGTTTCACAGCATGGTTTTATTGAGCCAACACGGTTTGAGCGTTGCCGATGTGTTGAACGAATTGGCACGCCGCCAAGGTTTGTCGGGCTTGGTGGAAAAGGCGGCACGTTCCGAGCAGGGATAAATTCCGTGTCAAGGCGTGTTAAATCGATTAAAATACGCCGATTTTTTTGATTTTTACCGAAACAGCGAGTTTCAAAATGAGTTCATGTATTTTTTGCAAAATCATTGATGGGCAAATTCCAGCAGCGAAAGTTTATGAAGACGATGAAATGCTGTGTTTTAAAGACATCAATCCCGCTGCGCCCGTGCATTTATTATTGATTCCAAAAGAACATTTTGATTCTTTGGCACACGCACAAGAGCAACACCAAACCTTGCTGGGACGCATGATGTTGAAAGTGCCGCAAATCGCGGCGGAACACGGTTTGCAAGGCGGTTTCAAAACCCAAATCAATACGGGCAAACTCGGTGGACAAGAAGTGTTCCACTTGCACATTCACATTTTGGGTACGCCTGCATGAATTATTGTTAGCTAAATGATTTGATTTTAGGAAATTGTTTTTTATTTGATTATTTTATTTGATTAAAGGAAATATAAAATGGGTAGCTTTTCTATTTGGCATTGGGTAGTGGTGTTGGTGATTGTGGTTTTGGTGTTTGGCACGAAAAAACTGCGCAATGTCGGTAAAGATTTGGGCGGCGCAGTACATGACTTCAAAAAAGGTTTGAATGAAGGCAATGAAGAAAACGTCGATGCGGCAAGCAAAACCGAAGCCAAACAAGATGATAAATCTGCATAAACGAAGCAGTGGGCGAAGATGTTTGATTTTGCTTTGAGCGAAATGTTGTTGGTGGGCGTGGTGGCTTTGATTGTGTTGGGGCCAGAACGTTTGCCAGCGGTGGCGCGAACGGCTGGGCGTTGGTTGGGTAAAGTACAGGCATTGGTTGGCAATGCTAAAAGTGAGTTGCATAAACAAGTGGAACTGGCTGATTTAAAAGAAGAAGTCAATTCTTTGAAAGAAGTGCAACAGCAAGTGAACGAAGCAGCAGGTGAAATCAAAGAGCAATTGCAAGAAGTACCTGCGTGGGAGCGTTTGCCCGAGCAAAAAACGCCCGCAGATTTTGGCGTGGACGATTTTGGGCAGCCTTTGCCGTCTGCAGACGGCATCTTGCCGCACATGGTGTCGCTCAAACGGCAAGCGATGTCGCGTAAACGCGATTTGCGCCCGAAACATCGAGCCAAACCGCGTTTGCGTGCGCGTCGTTAAGTTTTTGCCGTTTGTGCTTTAGTTTTCGGTTTTCTATTTGCTTGTGCCGTCAGCGCTTTAAAAAATCAATCAATAAACCGAAAAATCAATCACCCCTTGCTTATCCATTAAGAATATTAGAGAGACAAACGTGAGTGAGCAAACCCAAACCCTAGTGGAACATTTAATCGAGCTGCGCCGCCGTTTGATGTGGATAATCGGCGGTTTGTTGCTGGGTTTGGTGGCGACCATGCCGTTTGCACAGCAGCTGTATACTTTTGTGGCGCAACCTTTGATGGCGAACCTGCCGCAAGGCACGAGCATGGTGGCGATTGATGTGATTGCGCCGTTTTTCGTGCCGATTAAAGTGGCGTTGATGACGGCGTTTTTGCTGACTTTGCCACACACGCTGTACCAAATTTGGGCGTTTATCGCGCCTGCTTTGTATCAAAACGAAAAACGCCTGATTACGCCGCTGGTCTTGTCCAGCTTGCTGTTATTTATTGTCGGCATGGCGTTTGCGTATTTTTTGGTGTTCCCGATTATTTTTCAGTTTTTGAGCAGCGTAACACCTGACGGCGTGAACATGACCACAGACATCGATAAATATTTGTCGTTTGTGTTGGGCATGTTTGTGGCGTTTGGGGCGGCGTTTGAAACGCCGATTGTGGTGGTGTTGCTCAATCGCATGGGCGTTGTGTCGGTGGCGCAACTGAAAAAAGCGCGTCCTTATGTGATTGTGGGGGCGTTTGTGATTGCCGCGGTGATTACGCCGCCCGACGTGTTGTCGCAGGTGTTGATGGCGGTGCCGCTGATTGTGTTGTATGAAGCAGGTTTGTTGGTGGCGAAATGGTGGCAACCGAAAACGGTTGATGTGAACGAATAAACGCGGTTTGATGTGAAAGAAAACGATATGCCGTCTGCAGTTGGAAAACGCTGCAGACGGCATCTGTCGTGTTTGCTGCTGAATGAATTGCGGCAACTCAATTGATGCAATGGAAATAGAAAAAACATTCAAATGATTGATATTCAAAAACAAAATAAAGCCTACTGGGCGGCGGTGTGCAGTTTGTTACTGCTGATTGTGTTGTGTTTGGCGTGGGAATTGTGGCTTGCGCCTTTGCGCTCGGGCGGTTCGTGGTTGGCATTGAAAGCACTGCCTTTGTGCCTGCCTTTGGTTGGGATTTTGAACCGCAAAATCTATACTTTTCAGTGGGCGTGTTTGCTGATTTTGGCGTATTTTGCCGAAGCTGTGATGCGTTTATTTGATGTGGACGCAGTCAGTCGCGCTTGTGCGGCGGCAGCGGTGGTGTTTAGTGTGGTGTTTTTTGCGGCGTGCTTGCGTTTTGTGCAACTGGCGAAACAGGGAGCGAAAAATGGGCATTGATTTGAGTTTGGACAAACGCCGCGACGGCTCGTGGCTGATGTTTTTCATGGCTTTGCTGTGCATCGTGCCGTTTTTATCGATTTGGCGCGTTGGGCCGTTGAGCAGTTTTTATTTGGAAGCTGGCTCGCTTTTGTTTGCGGTTTTGTTGATATTGCAGACGGCATCGGCGTTTTTGTTTGGGCATAAATTGCCACGCGCCAGCGTGTATTTTTTCGCCTTGGCGGCATTTTGGTGGGTGCAAGCGCGTTTGATGGATTTGCCTTATTTGGGGCAAAGCGACCAAGCGGTGTGGACATTTGGCGTGTTGGCATTGTTGGCTTGGGGTTTGCACGGTTGGGTGCGCCACATCGGCAAAGACGAAGTGGTGCGCGTGTTGGCGTTGGCATTGTGTGTCGGCGCGACTTTGCAGGCGGTGGTGTGCTGGCTGCAGTTTACGGGTTGGGTGTCGCATTTTGACGGCATTTTGGCATACGGTCATGCCAAAGCGATTAACGGACAACTCGGACAACGCAATCATTTGGGGCATTATTTGATGTGGGGCGTGTTGGCGGCAGCGTATTTGTGGGGCGAGCGCAAACTGCCTGCGTGGGCGGGTTTGCCGCTGATTGTGTTTTTAACCACCACTTTGGGTTTGGTCAATTCGCGCACGATTTTGCTGTATGTTGTTGCTGTTGGCGCGGTTTTGTTGCTGTGGCGTTTGCGTTCAGTGCGACAAGGCAACCGATTGTTTTTGATTACTTTATTTGCGCTGGTGATGGTGGTGGCGGTGCAATTTAGCTTGAACAGCGTGTTGGCGTGGTTTGGCGATGTGCAAGTGGAAACCGCTTTAGCGCGTGTGGAAAACAGCTCATTTTCGGGTTCGGCACGCGATTTGGAGTGGACAAAAGCGTGGCAAGTGTTTCAGCTTGCGCCGATTTTTGGGCACGGTTGGGGCAGTTTTTCGTGGCAAGGTTTTTGGCACAGCAGCTTTCCGCAAGGTTACAGCCCAAGCGGTTTGAGCGTGTTGTTCACGCATTCACACAATATCGTGCTGCAATTGCTTGCCGAAATGGGCGTGGTTGGAACACTGTTGGTGTTTGGTGGCGCAGCGTGGGTGGCGTTGCCTGCTTTGCGCAAGAAAAAACTGGCGGGCAATGCGTTTTTGCCGTCTGCACTGTTGGCGGTGAGCTTGTGCCACAGCATGTTGGAATATCCGCTTTGGTATGTTTACTTTTTAACGCCTGTTGCGATGATGTTGAGCTTGGCGGGCGAGCAAGACGAAACTGCAGACGGCATCGCCGAGCCGTTTCACGCTTCGTCGCTCTTGTCTTTAGCGATGTTGGGCGCGGCAGTGGTTTTGGTGGCAGGCATCGTGCGTTTGGGCTTGGTTTACCACGATTTAAGCAAATTTGACGCACGCGTGAAAAGCGACAGCGTGCAAGTGGTGCAAGACAAAATCGCAGGTTTGCGCAAAATTTCGCAACACGAACCGCTGCTGGCGTATTACGCCGATTTGTCGCTCACGCGCCGCGCTTCGCCAACCGATAAAGAGTTGCAAGAATGGGCGATTGCGGCAACGAGCAAAGCGATGCAATACCGACCGTATGCCACCGCTTATCAATGGGCTTTGTATCAATACCGTTTAGGGCAAAAAGATGAAGCGCAGCAATGGTTGGCAAAACTTTACCGTTATTATCCGAATATGTTGCCATTTTATGCTAATCAAATGCGAAATTCTCCTTATTTTTCGCCACTTTTGCCACAGGCATTGCAATCTTGTGCCGAATTTAACGCAATTCGCCCAAACAGTAAAAAATGCGTGCCATAAACGAGAAATGTTAAGTCCTTTACATTCATGCAAAAAATCGCAAAGTGTAAAGAGAAATATGCTAACTCGTGGCATGACGTGTTAAGATAAGCAACTTGCCGAATGTAAAGACGGCGCATTCAATATTAAAACAAAGGACAAAACAATGAGTCGCGTATTATTAGTAGATGACGATACAGAATTAACAGAATTGTTAAAAGAGTATTTAACTGCGGAAGGTTTGGAAGTAAACAGCGTGCATGACGGCGAAGCTGGTGTGCAAGAAATCTTGTCAAATCAATATGATGCTGTTGTTTTAGATTCTATGATGCCGAAAATGAACGGCTTGGAAGTGTTGAAAACCGTGCGTGCGCAAAGCAGCGTGCCCGTGATTATGCTCACGGCAAAAGGCGATGACATCGACCGCATCATCGGCTTGGAAATGGGCGCAGACGATTATGTGCCAAAACCATGTTTGCCACGTGAACTGGTGGCGCGCATTAACGCGGTTTTACGCCGTTCTCAACACACCAGCGAAGCCAGCGGCACAACAAGCAGCATTTCGGTGAGCAATGTAACCTTGTATCCAGCCAAACGCCAAGCTAGCGTGGGCGATGTGCCTTTGGATTTGACCAGCACCGAATTTAATTTGTTGGAAGTGTTGATGCGTCATGCGGGACAGGTTGTGAGCAAAGACAGCTTGTCTATTGAGGCTTTGGATCGCAAACTGGCTAAATTTGACCGCAGCATTGACGTGCATATTTCCAGCATTCGTCACAAATTAGGCGATTCCTCTTTGATTCAAACGGTTCGCGGTTTGGGCTATCTTTTTGTGAAAAACTGATTCATCTAAACGAAATTTTGGCGGCTTTAGATGAAAGTGCAGACGGCAAGACGAGTGAAAACGTGCTTGCCGTTCAGCCGTTTTTAAAAAACATGGAATATTGCGTTTGGCACTCACCAACGTTCGCCAAATTGTTTAAGCCAAAAAGTTTAATAGGTTGTCAATGAAACTGTTTCCACGCATATTCGCCACATTTTGCGTCGTGATTTTCTGCGCGTTGCTGGTGGCGAGTGTTTCTTTTTGGATTTTCCGCGATTCGCAAGCCGAAAGTCATTTCAAACAACAGCGTTTGGTTGAAGAAATGCTGTTGGAAAGCACGGTTAATGCTTTCCGCGCACGCGGCGAAAGCGGCATTCGTGAAGTTTTGTTAAGCTGGAACGACCGCCCAGGTATGGAGCGCGTGATTGTGATTGCAGGCGATGCGCGTAAAGACGTTTTAGGGCGCGCGGTTCGCGGACAAAGAATCGAGCAAGCGCGGCAATACGCTCTGGAACACCCAAACGATAAAGCTGTTCGCCTTGAGTTTGACCGTTTGGGCGAAGAATATCTGTTTTACATTCGCAACTGGGACAGAACCGACCAACACGCTTTGCCAAAAAGTCCGTTTTTCATGCCGTTTTTGCCGATACCCGAAATTTGGCACGATGTGATTGTGATGAGCTTTATTTTCGGCGTGGGCTTATTGCTTGCCTATATTTTGGCAAACAACATCGCCAAACCGATTCGGATTTTGGGGCAGGGCATGAATCGTTTGGCAGCTGGCGATTTGCAGACGCGAATTTCGCAACAAATGGCGTATCGCGATGACGAAATTTCACAGCTGGCGGAACAATTTGACAAAATGGCGCAGCAGCTGCAGATTTTGGTAGAAAAAGAGCGTCATTTATTGCACCATGTTTCACACGAAATGCGCTCGCCCTTGGCGCGGATGCAAGCGATTTTGCAGCTGATGGAAATTCAGCCACAAAAACAAGAGCAATACATGAAGCGTTTGAGTGGCGAAATGGTGCGCATGGACGAGTTGGTGGGCGAATTGCTGACCTTGTCGCGCTTGGAAACGTCGAACAAACCGCTGGAAAAAGACGAGTTAAAAATCGTGCCATTTTGGCGAAACTTGTTGGCTGACGGGCAAGAAATTGCCGAACAAAACAAACAAACCGTGTCTTTGGATGTGGGCGACATCGGCGAAGAAGCGAAGATTATGGCAAATGAAAGCTATTTCTATCGCGCGTTTGACAATGTGATACGCAACGCGATGAAATACAGCCCCGAAGGCAGTCACATTCAAGTGAAGCTGTCGCAAGACGCGAAGCACTGGTTTTTTGACATCAGCGACAACGGGCCAGGCGTGGACGAGCGACAATTGCCGCACATTTTCACTGCGTTTTATCGCGCCGACAGCAGCGCGAATAAACAAGGCACAGGTTTGGGTTTGGCATTGACCAAACACATCGTGGAACAACATTGCGGCAAAATCATGGCGGAAAACATTCAACCGAATGGCTTGAAAATCAGCGTGATTTTTGAGAAAAAAGCCTGCGAAGTTCAGGCGGATTGCGGTTGTTCTTAATCATCAGTTGACGTGCCGTCTGCAGTTTTCGTGCTGCAGGCGGCATTGTATTGAATCAGGAAAAGACAAAATGCGAATTATTTCAGCAAACGTGAACGGCATTCGTTCGGCATACAAAAAAGGTTTTCATGAATACATCGCCGCTTCGGGTGCGGACATTGTGTGCGTGCAAGAATTGAAAGCACAAGAAGCGGATTTGGCAGACGAAATGAAATCGCCAAACGGCATGCACGGCGTGTGGCATTGTGCCGAAAAACGCGGTTACAGCGGCGTGGCGATTTACAGCAAACGCAAACCCGATGCCGTGCAAATCGGCATGGGCGTGGAAGAATTTGATCGCGAAGGGCGTTTTGTCCGTGCCGATTTTGGCAATTTGACCGTGATTTCTCTGTATTTGCCCAGCGGCAGCAGCGCGGAAGAGCGCCAACAAGCCAAATTCCGTTTTTTAGACGTGTTTTACCCGATGTTGCAGGCATTGTTGGCAGAAGGGCGCGACATGGTGGTGTGTGGCGACTGGAATATTGCGCACCAAAACATAGACTTAAAAAACTGGAAAGGCAATCTGAAAAATTCAGGTTTCTTGCCAGAAGAGCGCGAATGGATAGGCAAAGTGATTTACCGCTTGGGCTGGACCGACATTTGGCGCACGCTTTACCCCGAAATCGCGGGCTACACTTGGTGGAGCAACCGCGGGCAAGCATACGCAAAAGATGTGGGCTGGCGGATTGATTACCAAATGGTGTCGCCCGAGTTGGCGAAAAAAGCGACCGTTGCCCAAGTTTACAAAGACGAAAAATTTTCCGACCACGCGCCTTTGGTGGTGGATTACGATTACACGCTGTAATTTGGCGACTGTTTTATTTGCAGACGGCATCAATTGATGAAAAAACAACACCGCATTTGGCGGTGTTGTTGCTTTAGTGATATAACGCTCATTTATTTTCATGTGAACGCCCGAAAATGCACGATTTAGATGATTTGAAACTGGTTTTGTTGCACGATGAGCGGGAAACCGTTGCGTGGTTGGATAACTGGGCGAAATTGTATCCGTGTAGCGAAATTTTGGCTTTGAATACAAACGCACAGGCGCAGTTGCAGACGGCATGGCAGGGCGAACATAAGTTGGCGGTGGTGGCGTGTGGGCAGGCGGTTTGGCATTTGTTGGCGGATTTGTATCAACAAGATTTTGCCGTGCGCAAACGTTTACAAGCCTTGATTTTGTTGCTTCCTGAAAACGATTTTCCTGAACAGATTGCGGTTCAACAGTTTCGCAGCCCGTGTCGCGCGGCGGTGGTGTTGCCTGCAGACGGCAAGCGTGAAGCAGCGCAAGAATGGGCAACGCGTTGGCAAGCGCGTTTGTTGTTTGCACCACAAAATCGCTTAAACGAACAGAAATCTTGGGAGTGGGGCAAACGTTTGTTGCAGGAAATGTTACTATCTTAATGATTGATGACAAAGAAATAACAAAAGTTTACATTCAACTAAATTTGCGCTAATTTTAGCGATGTTATAATGTGTCATCGTTTGAAAAACAAACGAATCGGAAATAGTTTTATTTTAAATGACCTCAAAAGGAGAGCATCATGAAAAAATTAGTATCAATGACTGTGGCAGCTGCGGCATTGTTGGTTTCTGCAAATGTTTACGCGGAAGCAGGTAAAACCGTTCGCACCGTAAAACAATCATACACTTGCCAACAAGGCAAAAACGTTAAAGTAACTTATGGCTTTAATAAACAAGGTTTGCCAACTTTTGCTGAATCGTTTGTGGACGGCAAAACGCGTGGCATGAAAGTAAACTTGGCACAATCTGGTGCGGCTGGCACGGTGTTTGGCGATGAAAATTCTTACAGCTTGGCATCAGTAGGCGAATTGAACCGTAAAGCTGTTCGTTCTGCGCGCATCACCATCACTGCACCTGATGGCGAGTTGGTGTTTAAAGATTGTGGCGTGCGTGGCAAAAAACGTCGCGGTTAAACTAAAATAAATTAACTTAAAGATGCCGTCTGCGGATTGAGTTCGCAGACGGCATTTTTTTGCTGTTTGATTTGTTTATCTAAAATTGTTATAGCTATTAGTAAAAAATCATGCTTTTTCTTAACAGGCTTATCAACAATAATTTACCAAAAAATATAGTCATTTACATTCAGTTGGAAATGAACGCTTGCCGCGTTTTAAAATGTCAATCGGCTACACGATTTCTACAAAGCAGGAGATGAACATGAGTACAGCGCAACGCACCATCAATGTGCAAACCTTTTTGAATGAAAACAAGTTTTCGCCGTTTCAATGGATGATTTTCATCATCTGTTTTTTGATTGCCTTTTTTGACGGCATGGACACGGCGGCGATTGGCTACATCGCGCCGAGTTTGCTTGACGATTGGGGCATGGAGAAAAAAGATTTAGCCCCTGTTTTGAGCGCGGCTTTGTTTGGTTTGGCAATTGGCGCGGTGTCGTTTGGGCCGGTTGCCGACAAAATCGGGCGCAAAGTGGTGCTGACTTTTTCGGTGATTTTGTTTTCGGCCATGTGCGTGGCTTCGGCGTTTGCCCAAGACATCACCCAAATGACGGTTTTGCGTTTCATCACGGGTTTGGGTTTGGGCGCGGCGATGCCGAATGCGGTTACACTCTTAACCGAATATTGCCCCGACCACAAACGCTCGATGATTGTGAACACCATGTATTGCGGTTTCCCAGTCGGCGCGGCGGCAGGCGGTTTCTTCGCTTCTTGGCTGATTCCTGAATTTGGTTGGCGCACTGCGTTGATGTGGTGCGGTTTATTGCCTTTGATTTTGGGCGTGCTGATGATTTTCATCATGCCGCGTTCGGTGGCGTATTTGGTGGCAAACAACAAACCTTTAGCCGAAGTTCGCCGCATTTTGCACAAAATCAATCCCAACGCCGATTTGGACAACGCCATTTTTGTGGTGGACAACAAAAAAGTGGCGATTGAAGGCAGCAACCCGATGTCTATGGTGTTGAACAAGCATTTCCGCTTGGGTTCATTCTTACTGATGGCAAGTTATTTCATGGGTTTGATTATTTTCTACGCAATGATTAACTGGATGCCCGTTTTGTTCAAAGAAGCGAATATGCCTGCAGAACTTGGCCCGCGTATTTCGGGTTTGTTTGCTTTGGGCGGTTTGGGTGCGATTGCCAGCGGCTATTTGATGGACCGTTTTAACGGCAATAAATTGATTGCGTTTTTGTCTTTTTTGACTGCGGTGTCGGTGGCGTTTATCGGCTGGTCGCTCGGACAAGGTTTGGGCATGCTGATTGCGGTGGTGTTGTTTGCGGGCGTGATGCAAAACACGGCACAAACTTCTTTGCCTGCGCTGGCTGCGAAGTTTTATCCAGCCGAATGCCGTTCAACTGGCGTGTCGTGGATGCTGGGCATCGGTCGCTTCGGCGCGATTGCAGGCACATTTTTAACAGGGCAACTCATCGCATGGAAATTGGATTTTGTAACGATTTTCGTGATTTTGGCGATACCGTCTTTGATTTTGAGCGTGTGCTTGTTGATTAAACAAAAAGTATACGGCGATTAAAGCAAAACGCAGACGGCATCGGCAAATATGCCGTCTGCAATACAGCAAACAGACTGATTTTAAAATCAATTTGATTGAAAAAGGAAAGAAAACATGAGTTTGATTATTGACTGCCATGGTCATTACACCACTGCGCCGCCGTCTTTGGAAGCGTGGCGCAACAAACAAATCGCCGCCATCGGCAACCTCAGTCAAATGCCCAAAGCGTCCGAACTTCACATCAGCGACGACGAATTGCGTGAAACGATTGAAAAAAACCAGTTGCGTTTGATGAAAGAACGCGGCGCGGACATGACGCTGTTTTCGCCACGCGCCAGCTTCATGGCGCACCACATCGGCGATTTTCAAGTGTCGGCAACTTGGGCAGCAATTTGCAATGAGTTGTGCTACCGCGTGTCGCAGCTGTTCCCCAATAATTTTGTGCCTGTGGCGATGTTGCCGCAAAGTCCAGGGGTGGCGATTGAAACCTGTATCGCCGAATTGGAACGCTGCGTGAATGAATTTGGCAATGTCGGCATCAATCTCAATCCCGACCCGTCTGGCGGTCATTGGACTTCGCCGCCATTGACCGATAAATATTGGTATCCGATTTACGAAAAAATGGTGGAATACGACATTCCAGCCATGATTCACGTTTCTACCTCTTGCAACAACTGTTTCCACACCACTGGCGCACATTATCTGAACGCAGATACCACCGCATTCATGCAGCTTTTGCAAGGCGATTTGTTCAAAGATTTCCCAACTTTGCGCTTTTTGATTCCGCACGGCGGCGGCGCAGTGCCGTATCACTGGGGACGTTTCCGCGGTTTGGCGATGGTGCTGAAAAAGCCTGAATTGGAACAGCATTTGTTGAACAATATTTTCTTTGACACTTGTGTATACCATCAACCTGGTATTGATTTGTTGTTAGACGTGATTCCGAACAAAAACATCCTGTTCGCATCAGAAATGATTGGCGCGGTGCGCGACATTGACCCACGCACAGGTTTTTATTTTGATGACACCAAGCGTTACATTGAAGCGGCGAAGATTTCCGCCGAAGACAAACACCAAATTTACGAAGGCAACGCCCGCCGCGTGTTCCCACGTTTGGACGCGCGTTTGAAAGCGAAAGGATTGTAAGATGACAGACGTATATTTGAATCAACTGGGCGTGGTCAAACGCAATATCAAACGTGCCGACCCAGCGGCAGTAGAAAAATTATCGCGTTTCGGTGTGGCAACGATTCATGAAGCGATGGGGCGCATCGGTTTGATGAAACCGTATATGCGACCTGTCTACAACGGCGCGAAAATCTGCGGCACGGCGGTAACGATTTTGCTGCAACCTGGCGACAACTGGATGATGCACGTTGCGGCAGAACAATTGCGTGAAGGCGATGTTGCCGTTGCCGCCTGCACCACCGATAACGCAGATGGTTTCTTTGGCGATTTGTTGGCAACTTCATTCCAAGCGCAAGGCTGCAAAGGTTTGATTATTGACGGCGGTGTGCGTGATGTGGCGGATTTGGAAATAATGGGTTTTCCTGTGTTTGCCAAAGCGATTCACGCCAAGGGCACGATTAAAGCCACTTTGGGTTCGGTGAACGTGCCTGTTGTGTGCGCAGGTGCGCTGGTCAATCCTGGTGATGTGGTGATTGCCGACGTAGACGGCGTGGTGGTTGTGCCTGCCGAACGCGCGATGGAAATCGCCAACGCCGCCGAAGCGCGTGAAGCCAACGAAGGCAACAAGCGCGAATTGTTCAAAAACGGCACCTTGGGCTTGGATTTGTACAAAATGCGCGAGCCTTTGGAAAAAGCAGGTTTGAAATACATCGATTAAACCGCTTGTGGCGTAGGGTGGGCATGCTTACCCACCAAATCTAACTGTAGACGGCACAGCTTATGCCGTCTGCACTTGCCCGAGAAAAAAGACACCAACAGGGCGAGTAAATAAAAACAATAAAAACAGCGTGTTCAACGCGTTAATCTACAAAACGAGAACACAAGGAGAATGGCGATGAAAACCCAAGTCGCGATTATCGGCGCAGGGCCAGCAGGTTTATTGCTCGGACAACTTTTGCTCAAAAACGGCATTGATAATGTGATTTTGGAGCGACAAAGCGGCGAATATGTGCTGGGACGCATTCGCGCTGGCGTGTTGGAACACACGACGGTGCAAGGTTTGGAAAAAGCAGGCGTTGCCGAACGTTTGCATCGCGAAGGTTTGGTGCATAAAGGCGTGGAGCTGGTGTTTGACCACGACAGTTTTCGCATCGATTTTGAACAAAGCGTGGGCAAAAATGTGGTGGTGTATGGGCAAACCGAAGTTACGCGCGATTTGATGGACGCGCGCGCGGCTGCAGACGGCATCACGGTTTACCAAGCGGCAAATGTGCAATTGCACGACATTGAATCTGCCCAACCCTTTGTTACTTATCAGCAAAATGGACAACAATTTCGCTTGGATTGCGATTTTATTGCGGGCTGCGACGGCTTTCACGGCGTGTCGCGTCAAAGCATACCCGAGGGTGTGTTGAAAACGTATGAACGCGTTTATCCATTCGGTTGGCTCGGTTTGTTGGCGGACACGCCGCCTGTGGCTGATGAGTTGATTTACGCCAAACACGCCAACGGTTTTGCCTTGTGCAGCCAGCGTTCCAACACGCGCAGCCGCTATTATTTACAAGTGCCGCTGAGCGATAAAGTGGAAGACTGGTCGGATGAGCGGTTTTGGGAAGAACTGAAAAAACGCATTCCGCCAGAGGCGGCGGCGCGTTTGGTAACGGGCAAAAGTTTGGAAAAAAGCATCGCACCTTTGCGTAGCTTTGTTGCCGAACCGATGCGTTACCACAACTTATTTTTGGCAGGCGATGCCGCCCACATCGTGCCGCCGACTGGGGCGAAAGGCTTGAATTTGGCGGCTGGAGATGTGCAATGTTTGGCGGACGCGCTGATTGAGTTTTACCAACAAGGCAGTGCAGACGGCATAGACCATTATTCGGCGCGTTGCTTGAAACGGGTGTGGGCGGCGGAGCGTTTTTCTTGGTATATGACCAAAATGTTGCACAGTTTTGACGAAAGCGATGAGTTTGAAAAACAAATGCAAAAAGCCGAATTCAATCAACTCAAACTCACCGAAAACGCCCACAAAACTCTAGCCGAAAACTACGTCGGCTTGGCGTATTGAGATGAACAAATCGGGTGGAACAATCCGCCCAAACCGTAAACAAAACCATAAGGAAACAATATGACAGCGTTTCAAAAAACCGAAGGTTGGTTGGATTTTTACCCAAATCCAAGCAAACCCAAATTGACATTGCCACAAGGCGCGGTGGATGCACATTGCCACGTTTTTGGGCCAGGGGATGTGTTCCCGTACGCACCCGAGCGCAAATACACGCCTTGCGATGCAGGTAAAGAAAAACTGTTTGCCTTGCGCGATTTGCTGGGTTTTGAGCGCAATGTGATTGTGCAAGCCACTTGCCACGGTGCAGACAACCGCGCTTTGGTGGACGCACTGCAGACGGCAGGACAAAAAGCGCGTGGCGTGGCAACCGTGAAAGCCGACGTTACCGATGAACAATTGCAAGAATTGCACGCGGCTGGCGTGCGAGGCGTGCGTTTTAATTTCGTGAAACGCTTGGTAGACACCGCGCCAACCGAAACCTTGCGCATGATTGCCGAAAAAATCGCCCCTTTGGGTTGGCACATCGTGATTTATTTTGAAGCAGCGGATTTGGCGGAATACTACGATTTCTTTACCTCTTTGCCGACAACCGTTGTCGTTGACCACATGGGTCGTCCAGACGTGAGCCAAAATGCGTTTGGTGGCGATTTTGAGTTGTTCGTAAAACTGATGCGCGAAAACCCAAATTTTTGGAGCAAACTGTCTTGCCCAGAGCGTTTGAGTGTTACCGGCCCAGCCGCTTTGAATGGCGAACAAAACGCTTATACCGATGTTGTGCCGTTTGCGCGTCGTTTGATGCAAGAATTTCCCGACCGTGTCTTGTTCGGCACAGACTGGCCGCACCCAAATTTGAAAGACCACATGCCCGATGATGGTTTGTTGGTGGACTGGTTGGCACACATCGCCCCAACCGAAGCCGAACGTCAACAAATTTTGGTGGATAACCCGATGCGTTTGTACTGGCCTGAAGAAGTGGCGAAATAAAGCAGCGAATGAAAGTAGGGTGGGCTTGCTAGCCCACCAAACCGAGTGCAGGCGGCACAGCGAGCATCATCAAGGATGTTGCACAGAACATGTTTGCCGTGCCAAATGAGTGTTCAACTGCAGACGGCATATTTTTTGAAAGTGTAAAGGAGTGAAAGATGGCGATTGACAAGCCTTATAAAGACATCCCTGGAACGCGTATTTTTGATTCAGAACGCGCCAGCCAAGGTTATCATTTGAACCAGTTTTGCATGTCGCTGATGAAAGCGGAAAACCGCGAGCGTTTCAAAGCCGACCAACGCGCCTATTTAGACGAATGGCCGATGACGGAAGAACAAAAAGACGCGGTGATTGCGCGTGATTTGAACCGTTTGATGGATTTGGGCGGCAATATTTATGTGTTGGCGAAAATCGGTGCGACCGATGGTTTAACCTTTCAGCAAATGGCGGGCAGCATGACGGGCATGAGTGAAGAAGAATATCGTGCCATGATGTTAAACGGCGGACGCAGCATTGAAGGCAATCGCTATTTGCACGAACAAGACGGCAAAGCAGAAGATAAGTAAACAGGAGAGCAGCATGGCAAAAATCACAGCAAGTGTGTACACCTCACACATTCCTGCAGTTGGCGTGGCGTGGGATTTGAAAAAAACGGGCGAAGACTACTGGAAACCCGTGTTCGCAGGCTATGAATACAGCAAACAATGGCAAAAAGAAAACAATCCCGATGTGGTGATTTTGATTTACAACGACCACACCAACAACTTCGGTTTTGACTTGATTCCAACGTTTGCTTTGGGCATGAACCACGAATTCAAGCCTAGCGATGAAGGTTGGGGCCCGCGTCCCGTGCCGAATGTGGTGGGCGACCAAAAATTTGCTTCGCATTTGGCGCACTCGGTCATCGAATCGGGTTTTGATTTGACTTTGTGCTACGAAATGGAAGTCGACCACGGTTTGACTGTGCCGATGACGGTGATGTTTGGCGACGTGGAACAATGGCCAGTGAAAGTCATTCCGATTCATGTGAACGTGGTGCAATATCCAGTGCCGAGCGGTCAGCGTTGCTACGATTTGGGTCGCGCGATTCGCAAAGCGGTGGAAAGTTATGACGAAGATTTGAACGTGCACATTTGGGGCACGGGCGGCATGAGCCATCAATTGCAAGGCCCGCGCGCTGGTTTGATTAACAAAGAATGGGACAACAAATTCTTGGACGACTTAATCGCCGACCCGAAAACCTTGGCAACCAAACCGCATATTGAATATGTGCGCGAAGCAGGTTCGGAAGGCATTGAGCTGGTGATGTGGCTGATTGCGCGTGCGGCGATGTGTGAAGAAGGCGAAGAGCCGATTGTGAAACACCGCTTTTATCATGTGCCAGCGTCAAACACGGCAGTTGGACACCTGATTTTGGAAGCACCGAAAAAAGGCGAATAAGCCAGCGATGCCGTCTGCAGACGGCAAAAAATGCAGCAAGCGTTGGCGTGTTATTCATACACAAAAACGCTTGCGTTTAAACAGTAAATGAACAGCAAATCAACAAACGAAATTTTGAAAACAAGGAAAACACAATGGCAAACACCATTAAAGTTGCGCTGGCTGGCGCAGGCGCGTTTGGCGTGAAACATTTAGACGGCATCAAAAACATTCCCGATGTGGAAGTGATTGCCTTAATCGGTCGCGACATGGAGAAAACCCAAGCCGTTGCCGACAAATACGGCGTGGGTTTTGTTACCGACGATTTGGCGAAGGCTTTGGAATTGCCAGAATTGGACGCTGTGATTTTGTGTACCCCAACCCAAATGCACGCCGCCCAAACCTTGCAATGCTTGAAAGCAGGCAAACACGTTCAAGTGGAAATTCCGTTGGCAGACTCTTGGAAAGACGCAGAAGAAGTGTTGCGCGTGCAAAAAGAAACGGGTTTGGTGGCGATGGTGGGACACACGCGCCGCTTCAATCCTAGCCATCAATGGGTGAACAACAAAATCCGTGCAGGCGAATTGAACATTCAACAAATGGACGTGCAAACCTATTTCTTCCGCCGTACCAACACCAACGCTTTGGGCGAACCGCGTTCGTGGACAGACCATTTGTTGTGGCACCATGCTGCGCACACCGTGGATTTGTTCCAGTATCAAACAGGCAGCAAAGTGGTGAAAGCCAACGCGATTCAAGGCCCGATTCACCCAACTTTGGGCATCGCCATGGACATGTCGATTCAATTGCAAGCGGAAAACGGCGCGATTTGCACGCTGTCATTATCGTTCAATAACGATGGCCCACTTGGCACATTCTTCCGCTATATTTGTGATAACGGCACTTATATTGCCCGTTACGACGATTTGGTGAACGGCAAAGAAGAGCCGATTGATGTGAGCCAAGTGGCGGTTTCCATGAATGGCATCGAATTGCAAGACCGCGAATTTTTCGCCGCGATTCGCGAAGGCCGTCAGCCAAATTCTAGCGTAGAAAGCGTGATTAACTGCTACAAAGTGTTGGGCGAATTAGAGCAACAATTAGCAGGCTAAACCTGTTTTAAGTGGCACAAAAATACTGCAGACGGCAAAACGATGCCGTCTGCAGTTTTATCAGATAAAGGAAAAAACATGAACACAACACGCACACTGGCAGGCGCGCAAGTTGCCGCCATCGGTTTGGGTTGCATGAATTTAAGCCATGCCTACGGCACGCCGCCGAGCGAAAGCGACGCAAGCAAACTCTTATTGCACGCGCTGGATTTGGGCTACCAACATTTTGACACCGCCACTTTATACGGCTTTGGCGCGAACGAAACGCTGGTCGGCAAAACTTTAAAACCGCACCGCCAACAAATCGTGTTGGCGAGCAAATGCGGCATGGGCGGCGTGAACGGCAAACGTGTGATTGACGGTCGCCCTGAAACCTTATTGCGTCAAGCCGATGAATCGTTGGCGCGTTTGCAAACCGATGTGATTGACTTGTATTACCTGCATCGCTGGGACAAAAATGTGCCGATTGAAGAGAGCGTGGGCGCGCTGTCGCGTTTGGTGGAACAGGGCAAAATTCGCCACATCGGTTTGTCGGAAGTGTCGGCGGCGACTTTGCGTAAAGCGCACGCGGTTCACCCGATTGCAGCGGTGCAAACCGAATATTCTTTGTGGACGCGCAACCCTGAACTGGGTGTTTTGCAAACTTGCCAAGAAATCGACGCGACTTTCGTGGCGTTTAGCCCTGTGGCGCGTGGCTTTTTGGGTGGTAAATTGCAAGATGCACAAACTTTAGTTGCCAACGACATTCGCCGTGCGATGCCGCGTTTTTCGGCGGAAAATTATCCGCAAAATTTATCTTTATTGAAGCAACTCAATGAGTTAGCGAAGCAAGCCGATTGCAGCACCGCGCAACTTGGCTTGGAGTGGCTGTTGGCACAAGGCGAACACATTTTGCCGATACCAGGTAGCAGCCAAATCGCTCATGTTAGCGAAAACTTCGCCACTTTGGCTTTGAAAATTGATGCCGACATTTTGCGTCAAGCAGGCGATATTCTGAATCAAAACAGCGTGTTCGGTGCGCGTTATCCTGCTGTAACCCAAACCGAAATCGATACCGAAGAGTTTGCGTAAAGCCATGTTATCGTCTTTTAAATTTAGAATGATACGGCGTTACTTTGCCTTGCCGTACTGGTTGTACTGTCTTCGGCTTCGAGCCTTGTCTCATTCTTTGTTATTTGACTATATTGAAAACTTGGTGAACCGCTTTCAAGCGTTTCAGTGAAAAGATGCCGTCTGCGTTTTTTTAGTCGCAGACGGCATTTTGTTTGGCAAATTTGAACAGCGCGCGTTCAATCATTTTTGGGCTGATGAACCGCTTCAATCGCCGCCAGCTGGGCTTGGTAAATCGCTTGGGCGATGTGTTGCGGCTGGGATTGATGTTGCTGGGCGATGCTTTTTTGCGGCACTTGTTTGATGGCAGCAAGCAGATTTTGCCACGCTTCATGTTGCGGATAGGGCGCGTTTTCATGGTGCAGACGACCTTGCGAATCGGCGCGACAGACGTTTAACAGCTGCTCAAAACGTTCGGGGCGGCGCAGCGCATCGGTTTGGCGCAACACGTCCAGCACTTGTTCGCTACTCAATTCGCGCAGGCTGTGTATCACAATATGCCAACGGCAAACCAGTTCGGCAAGTTCGGCACAGGCTTTGGGCGCGCGCAGGCGTTGATTGACCGCTTGCACCAGCGGCACGCCAGCCAAATCGTGTCCGCGATGTTTGGGCAGCAAGTTTTTCGGCGTGATGCCCTTGCCCAAATCGTGCAATAAAGCGGCGTAGCGTTCGGCTAGACTCAAATTGCAGACGGCAGTTTGTTGCAAAACCAGCAAAGTGTGAATGCCAGCGTCGATTTCGGGGTGATGCGCTGGATTTTGTGGCACGCCAAATAATTGCTCCAGTTCGGGTGAAATCACTTTCAAGCAACCAGATTCGCGCAAAATTTCTATCATTTTGGCAGGAAATGGCTCGCATAAACCTTTCGCCAACTCTTGCCACACGCGTTCGGCAACTAAAGCATGACATTCGCCAGCGGCAACCATGTTTTGCATCAATTGCATGGTTTCGGGCGCGACTTCAAAATCATAACGCGCGGCAAAACGGGCGGTACGCAACACGCGCACGGGGTCTTCGGCAAAAGCAGGCGAAACGTGGCGCAAGCATTTGTTTTTCAAATCATCTTGTCCGCCGAACGGGTCGATAATTGTGCCGTCTGCAGCTTGCGCCATTGCGTTGATGGTCAAGTCGCGGCGCATCAAATCTTGTTCCAGCGTAACATCGCTGTCGGCGTAAAATGCAAAACCCGCATAGCCTTGCGCGATTTTGCGTTCGGTACGCGCCAGCGCGTATTCTTGACGCGTTTTCGGGTGCAAAAACACGGGAAAATCTTTACCCACAGGCAGAAAACCTTGTGCCAACATGATTTGCGGATTTGCGCCGACGACAACCCAGTCCAAATCTTGAGTGTCGCGTCCTAATAAACGGTCGCGCACCGCGCCGCCAACAAGATAGGTTTGCATGATGTTTGCCTTTTTATTTTTTAATCAATGATTTGGGTTTGTGTGCAAAGGATAATGCCAAAAATGCCGTCTGCAATTTTTAAGTGAACCGTCCCTGTAGCTTCGTTAAAGGGACTTCCTTGGGTCGCAGACGGCATCGTTTATTCGGCAGACGATTTGCTGTTTTTGATGACTTGATTTGCCAAGCCAACAGGGAAAATCAAGTGCAAAGGGTTGGCTTTGATTTGCGCCCAAATCGCGAGCAAGAGTTGCGGCAGGCTTTCAATTTGGGTGTCGCGCGAACGCAGCGCAACGCTGAACGCCAAGCTGAAACTCACCCACAAATTGACCACGCCGATGAGCAATACACCGCCCAAATTCATCGCGAAATGCCCCAAACCCATGCCCGAGCTGATGGCGGCGTAACCCAAGTTTGCCGACGAAAAGGCAACGTGGCGAATGTCCAGCGGCAAGCCCAAAATGTGCCCAAACCAGCCCGTTAAGCCCAACAACATACCAAAAATGAAATTACCTGCTAAAGAACCGTAATTCGCGTGCAAATAATTGCCAAGCCAAACGCGGGTGCGCAAAGGCAGGATTTTTTGCAGCCAAGGATGAACAGGCAAGCGTTTGCGCAAATTCAGATAATCGGCGCGGTTGTCAAAAAAGCCCGCAATCAAACCCGAGCAAAACAGCCACACGCCCGCAATGGCGGCATACCAAAGCGTTGGCTGGGTAAACGGTTGCATCGATTTGATTTGATAGGCAATTTCATTGAAATTCAAAATGGCATCGTGGCTGTAATGCGCGTAGGCAAGCGACACGCCTGTGGCAACCAAAATCGCGACAAATACATTGCCAAACACGGCAACGCTTTGCGAACGCACCACATCAATAAACAGCCGCGCGATTTGGCTGTATTTGCTTTTGTCTTGGTCGCTTTGTTCGATTTGTTCGGCGATTTTGGCGGCGGTCATCGCAGGCTGTTTGGTGGCAACCGTGAAATGCAACATATGAATGAACATGAAACCCAAGCCGTAGTTTAAGCCGTTTAAAAACGCGGTGGTAAACTCGCCGAAATCTTGAGTGGCGAGAAAGAGTTTGTTTAATGCCAAAAACGCGATAATCACGCCGCCACCAGCAGCTGAACGCAACATGGCAAACCATTCGCTGCGATTGCGTGTGATGTAGTGTTCGCCGTGGTCGCTGGTGTTGGAGCTGATGCTTTGTGCCAACATTTTGATGCTGCGGCGACGCAATAGGGCGGTGCTGTGTTGTTCCAGCGCGGCGGTGGTTAAACCGCGTAAGAGTTGCACGGTGTGGCGGTTGCGTTCCAAATTGTCGGGCGCGGTTTGAATGTCGATTAAGAGCGACAAGCGGTCTAGGCTTTGCGCCAAACGTTCTAATAAGTGCGCCACTTTCACCGATGAACCTGCGCCTGGACCTGTGCCGCGACGGCGCAAGCGTTCAACTTGCCGTCTGCACTGTTCCATCATCACGGCGATGTGGGCAGTGTCAAAGGTGTTGCCGATTTCGCTTTGGCGATAGTGGGCAACCAAATGGCTAACTTCGCGATGCAAACCCAAAAACGATGATTCGACTTTCAATAAAGTGGGCTCGAGGCGCAAAAATTCGGGCTCGAGCGCTTCGGCGGCAACCCAAATCGACAGCATTTCAATCGCGTGCAAACGCGCTTGGGTCATGTGGCGCGATGCTTGAGTGAGTGTGTTGGCATCGGTGTTGTTGCGTATGATTTGGTAAAGATTGAGCCACTGACGCAGGCTGATGGTGGGCAACCAGTTTTCGTCGCTGCGTTTGTAAAACAGATACAAAAACACGTCGCGCAGATTGCTGAAATCTTTGTAAGACGGGAAAAAACGTTCGTAAACGCGCATACCCACTTCGCGCCCGAAGCCGCTGCGCGAGAAAATGCCCAAGTTTACTAATGCAGGATAAAGATGGGTTTTGCCCAGCCATTGATGGAAACGGGTGCTAAAGTCGCGGCGCAGGGTTTCGTTTTCGTTGAGCGTGAGCAGGAGCAAGTCAAAACGAATCGACGCGCCTTTCACGCCGCCGCGGCGCATGAATTTCACCAGCATATTCAAAACTTGCATGAAGTCTTGGCTGGCGAGTGTGTGTTGCAGTTCTTCAGCAAATTGTCTCGCATGGGCTTTTTTCATAGGCAAATACTCTTCAATTCGTGAGAAAAAGGGAAGGTGCAGACGGCATCATAAGCGAACCGATGCCGTCTGCAGGTTTAGCGTGTTAAAGGTGCGATGTTGGGCGTGTTCACGCGTACATCGGCGTTTTGGGCGCGATGGCGTAAAGCGTGGTCGATTAACACTAAAGCCAACATCGCTTCGGCAATCGGTGCAGCACGCAAACCGACACAAGGGTCGTGGCGACCGTGCGTTGCCAGCGTTACGGGATTGCCGTCGATGTCAATCGATTGACGCGGCGTGGCGATGGAACTGGTTGGTTTAATCGCGAAATTCGCGCTAATCGTTTGCCCCGTGGAAATGCCGCCCAAGATGCCGCCTGCATGATTCGACAGAAAACCTTGCGGCGTGAGTTCATCGCCATGCACGCTGCCGCGTTGGCTAACCACATCAAAACCGTCGCCGATTTCCACGCCTTTCACGGCGTTAATCGACATCAGCGCGTGGGCGATGTCCGCGTCCAAGCGGTCAAACACAGGTTCGCCCAAACCAACTAGCACATTACGCGCTTCAATGTGCAATTTCGCACCGACGCTGTCCAGCGATTTGCGCACGCTGTCCATATACTTTTCCAAATCGGCGATTTGCGACTGATTCGCTGCGAAAAACGGATTTTGTGCGATAAACGCTTCGTCTTCAAAACGAATTTCCTGTTCGCCAACTTGCGTTACCCAGCAAATAATTTGCGTACCAAATTGTTCAGCCAGCCATTTTTTCGCTACTGCGCCCGCCGCCACGCGTGCCGCCGTTTCGCGTGCCGACGAGCGACCGCCGCCGCGATAATCGCGAATGCCGTATTTGTGCCAGTAAGTGTAGTCGGCGTGTCCAGGGCGAAATTGCTGGGAGATGTTGCCATAATCTTTGCTGCGTTGGTCGGTGTTGCGGATTAACAGCGCAATCGGCGTGCCTGTGGTTTTGCCTTCAAACACGCCTGATAAAATTTCTACTTCGTCGGCTTCGCGACGTTGGGTAACGTGGCGACTGGTGCCAGGTTTGCGGCGGTCGAGGTCAAATTGAATGTCTTCGGTAGACAATTCTAAATTCGGCGGACAGCCATCAATAATGCAGCCCAAGGCGGGGCCGTGGCTTTCGCCAAAAGTGCTGACGCGAAACAGTGTGCCGAAAGTGTTGCCTGACATGAGAAAACTCCGATTTGTAACTTATTGAATTATATTGATTTTGTAATAAAGGGTTTTATTGTAACACAGCTAGCGTTCTGTGTTCAAAGCGATGCCGCGTGCTTTGCGCGAGTTACATGTTTGCAGACGGCATCAGCGTTTTTCGTTGGCGATGCTCATCAAAAGCGCGAAAATCACCATAATAGAAAGCGTGGCGGTGCCGCCGTAGCTGACCAGCGGCAAAGGCACGCCAACCACAGGCAAAATGCCGCTGACCATGCCCATGTTCACGAAGGCGTAACAGAAAAATGTCATCGTCAATGCGCCTGCGAGCGTGCGGCTATATAGCGTGGGCGCGGTGGCGGAAATGTACAAACCACGCCCTAAAATCACCAAATAAATCAGCAATAACAAGATGTTGCCGAGTAAGCCAAATTCTTCGCCATACACCGCGAAAATGAAGTCGGTGGTGGATTCGGGAATGTAGTCCAAGTGGGTTTGCGTGCCGTTGAGCCAACCTTTGCCCCACACGCCGCCCGAGCCGATGGCAATCATCGATTGCAAAATGTGATAACCCGCGCCCAGCGGGTCTTTGCTTGGGTCGAGCAAGGTCATCACGCGCGTTTTTTGGTAGTCGTGCATGCCGTAATTCCAAATCAGCGGCAAGGCGGCGATGAATAGGGCAATCGCGGCGAAAATGACTTTCCACGGCAAACCTGCGAAAAACACCACGAACAAACCTGAAGCCATAATCAGGGTTGCCGTGCCCAAGTCGGGCTGCTTCAAAATCAATGCACCAGGAATCACAACCAGCGTAATCGCGACCAAATAATGTTTCCAGTTCAGGCTGCCTTCGTAGCGCTGAAAGTACCACGCAATCATCATCGGCAAACCGATTTTCATGATTTCAGAGGGCTGCAGGCGAACGATGCCCAAATTCAGCCAACGGGTTGAGCCATTGACAGTGATGCCGAAAAAATGCACACCCAACAACAGCACCACGCCCAAAACATACATCGGCAAGGCGAATGTGGCGATGAACGATGGCTTGAGTCGGGCGATGAACCAAAGCAGAGTGAAACCCAAAATCGTGTGTAAGGTTTTGTCTTCAAGGCGACCGATGTCTTGTCCGTCTGCCGAGTAGAGCAGAAACAAACTCATGATGTAGACAATCAGCATGGCATAAAATAGCCACGCGTCCATCGGTTGCCACAGCAGATTTTTGACGCGCTGCAAAAAGTTGCTTTCATTCATTGCGCTGCTCCCGAAGCCTGTGTTGCAGACGGCATGCCGTCTGCAGCATCGTTTTGCAAGGCTTGATAGGCTTGTTGATAAATGGAATGTGTTGCTTTAGCTGCCGCGTGATTGCCTTCTAATAAAGGATTTGGCGTGTTACGTTGGGCGGCTGCATTGACTTTGATGTTGTCGTTTTCGCCAGCACGCAATTTGAGTAAATAATAGTCGCTCAAACGACGCGCAATCGGTGCGGCATTTTTACCCCAACCGCCGTTTTCCAAAATCACCGCAATCGCGATTTTGGGCTGTTCCATCGGGGCGAACGAGATAAACCACGCGTGGTCGCGATGTTGTTCGGCAAGCGCGGCGGCATTGTATTTTTTGCCTTGCGCGATTTGCACCACTTGCGCTGTACCTGTTTTGCCGCCCATGCTGTACGCCAAACCTGCACCGATGCGCGCGGCTGTGCCGCCTGGGCGCAACACACGCGCCATCGCGTGTTTGATGTAAGTGAAGTTGCTGGCTTGATATGGCAACACGCGTTCAGGTTTTGGGTTAATCAGCGTGATTTGGCGGCTGTCGTGGTCGAGCAATTCTTTAACCATGTGCGGACGATAAACCTTGCCGTTGTTGGCGAGCGTGGCGGTTGCGTGCGCCATTTGTAAAGGCGTGAAGGTGTTATAACCTTGTCCGATGCTGACTGGCACCATCTCTGCAGGATTCCAACGGCGTTTTTCCGCCGACAATTTGGCAAAACGCTTTTCTTTCCATTCGGGCGAGGGCAACACGCCGCGATATTCGTTTGGCAAATCAATGCCCGTTGCCTTGCCCAAACCAAAATCCGCCAAAAATGGACGCAAACGGTTAATACCCGCTTCAAAACCCAAGCGATAGAAGAAAGTGTCTGACGACACTTGAATCGCTTTGCTCAAATTCGCCGAACCGTGTCCACTGCGCACCGAGTCGCGGAACAAGTGTTTGCTTCCAGGAATGCTCCACGCACCGGGGGCTGGATAAACGCTGTTTTGCGTGATTTTGCCGCTTTCCAGCAAAGCCATGCCGATGAATGGTTTGAAGGTTGAACCAGGTGGATACATGCCTTGAGTAACACGGTTAATCAAAGGGCGTTGCCAGTTTTCGTTCAAACTTTTCCACGTTTCGCCGTCAATGCCGTCAATAAACAAATTCGGGTCAAAAGACGGGTTGGAAATATACGCCAACACGCCGCCTGTTTGCGGGTCGATTGCCACTAATGCGCCGCGTCGTCCAGCCATTAAGCGGTCGGCTTCTTGCTGCAAACGAATGTCCATTGAGAGTTTCAGCGTTTGCCCCGTTTTAGACGGCACATTTTTCAGCACACGAACGATGTTGCCATACGCGTCTTTTTCCACTTCTTGATAACCGGGGGTGCCGTGTAATTGACGTTCGTAAAATTTCTCTAAACCCGATTTGCCGATGTGGGTGCTGCCACGATACAGCGCGCTTAAATTGTCGGCTTCTAATTTTTCTTGGTCTTTATCGCTGATGCGACCGATGTAGCCCAAAAAGTGGGCGGTGAGTTTGCTGTATGGATATTCGCGGAAGGTGCGCGCGTTGATTTCCACGCCTGAAAAACGGTAAAGCTGGGCGGCAAGGCGCGAGGCTTCATCGGGCGTGAGTTTCATTTTGAGCGGCACTTTTTCGTAAGAACGAAAATCGGCGCGGAATTTTTTGAAGCGTTTTAAATCGGCTTCGCTGATGTCTACATAAGTTTTGAGTGCGGCAATGGTGTCTTCAATTTTGCCTTCAATTTTGTTGGGAACGATTTCCAGCGAAAACGCAGGGTAGTTGTGTGCCAACACCACGCCATTGATGTCGGTTACCTCGCCACGAATCGGCGCAGTGGGAATGAGTGTGATGCGGTTGGTGGTGGCTTGGGCGGTGTATTCTTCGTGTTTGATGACTTGCAAGAAAATAAAACGCGCCAGCAATACGCAAAAAAGCAGCACAATAAAGCCAAACGCAACCAGTAAACGAATGCGAAAGTCGCGGCGTTCGTCTACTGGGCGCGTGCTGGTTTTGTCTTTTTTAGCTAGACGGGTAAAAGAGAGTTTCATCGGCGATTACGGCGAAAATTAAGAACAGTAAGCATGATTTTGTTGAGTAAAGGCCACAATAATGCGCCAATGATGGGCGAAACAAGGGTGCTGAAATTGCCCAAACGGTGGTCGTAAAGCAGGCGCAACACCATCAAAATCACCACATTCGCCAACAGCGCAATGCAGACGGCAACCGACTGCTCGCCATAGCCGCGCAACATGATTTGTCGCTGATAATGTTGGGCGACAAAGGTGATTAAAACGTAAGACAAAGCGTGTTGCCCCAAAGGTGCGGCGGTGCCGATGTCTATGATTAAGCCAATCAAAAAGGCAATGCCGATGCTGACGATGTGCGGCGCGTTCAATGCCCAATACAATAAAATCAAGGCACTGAATTCGGGCAACCAGAAAAAAACGCTGGGATTGCTGGGAATGAAGTCGAGCAAAATCGCGATGGCGAATGTGCTGACAATCAAACCAGTCGGCAGGCGATTGTAAAAGGGTTCAAAATCGTTCATATCATTCGGTTGCTGCGGCTGAAGCGGCAGCTTGGGCAATGGCTTGTTCGTGTTCGATGACGGCGGCGGGTTTGGCTTTTTGTGCCAACACCAACACCTGCTTGCTGCTGCGGGTTTGTGCCAAAATGCTCAAACTGGCACGGTAGTAAGGTGTGCCAGAAGCGCGTTGCACGGCGGTTACTTTGGCAACGGGTATGCCTTGTGGATAAACGGAATCCAGCCCTGATGTGATTAAAACATCATTGACTTGCAAATCGGCATCGGTTGGGAAATAGCGCAATTCAATGCCGTTGCCATTGCCGTGCACCAAACTGCGTATGCCTGTGCGCGCAACCATCACGGGAATCACGTTTTGCGCATTGCTCAATAAGGTTAATTCGGCACTTTGCGAACGAACTTGCGTGATTTGTCCGATTAAACCTTGGCGGTCAATCACGGCATCGCCAGCCTGAATTTGGCTTTGGCTGCCTTTGTTTAACACAAATTTATCGGCAAGCGGGTCTTTGTTGGTGGAAATGATTTCAGCGGCTTGGCTGTTGGTGATGCCGTGTGCTTGCAGGCGATTTAAGGCGCGCAATTCTTCCAACTCACGCTTTTGGCTGCTGTGTTGCAGAGAAAGGGCGTGAAGCTGGCGGTTTTCCGCTTGCAGACGGCTATTTTCCGAAAGCAATTGATTTTGCGTGCGAAAAAAAGCATGGCTTGCTTGATACCAACGCACAGGTTGGTTGGCGAGCCATTGTAGCGGTTGCAAAGCGGTTGCGGCGTAGCTTTTTGCTTGCTGCACCGCGCCATGACGACTGTCTAAAACCATCAAGGCAATGCTGACGAGCGAAAGCACAATCAGCTTGCCTGATGGACGAAAACGTCGGCGCGTGAAACTGAGTTGTTTAGACATGAAAGCCGTTTACATTGAATTAAGGATTAACCACAAAAACCGAGTTCAATTTGCCTATCATGTCCAAGGCTTTGCCCGTGCCGCGAGCCACGCAAGTTAAAGGGTCTTCGGCAATCATCACAGGCAAACCTGTTTCTTCGGCGAGCAAGCGGTCTAAACCTTTCAACAACGCACCGCCGCCAGTCAATACCAAACCACGGTCGGCGATGTCTGCGCCCAGTTCAGGCGGCGTTTGTTCCAAAGCGTTTTTCACCGATTGCACGATTTGGTTTAAAGGTTCGGTTAAGGCTTCCAAAACTTCGTTTGATGTGATGGTGAACGCGCGTGGAATACCTTCCGCCAAATTGCGGCCTTTCACTTCAATCTCGCTCACTTCCATACCTGGGAAAGCTGTGCCGATGGATTTTTTGATTTTTTCAGCGGTATCTTCGCCGATGAGCATGCCGTAGTTGCGACGCACATAATTGATGATGGCTTCGTCAAACGCATCGCCGCCCACGCGCACTGAATGCGAATACACCACGCCACTCAAAGAAATTACGCCCACTTCAGTTGTGCCGCCGCCGATGTCCACAACCATAGAACCCGTTGGCTCTTCAATCGGCAAACCTGCGCCGATTGCCGCTGCCATCGGCTCTTCAATCAAGTTTACGGTTGACGCACCTGCTGCCAAAGCTGAATCGCGAATCGCTTTGCGTTCTACTTGAGTTGAACCGCAAGGCACGCAAATCACGATGCGTGGTGGCGCGGCGAAGCGACTGTTATTGTTCACTTTTTTGATGAACTGCTTGAGCATTTTTTCGGTTACATTGAAGTCGGCAATCACGCCGTCTTTCATCGGGCGAATCGCTTGAATCGAACCGGGGGTGCGACCCAACATTTTTTTGGCTTCTGTGCCAACCGCCAAAATCACATTTTTGCCGTTGGCTGCGTCGTTTTGAATCGCCACAACAGAAGGTTCATCCAAAACAATGCCTTTATTTTTGGTGTAAATCAGCGTGTTGGCTGTGCCTAAATCGATGGCTAAATCGTTAGAAAAATAGCGAGTGAAAAAGCGAAACATGAAATACTTCCTGAATTTAAGTGTTAAATAGTCAATTTAAATAAGATTGGGTTGGGTTTGCCAAACGCGTTTAACTGCACATCAAGTTGGCGTTCACATGCCGTCTGCAGACGGCATCGTTGCCCCTAAAAAACGCCATGTCTTGATTTGGGTTTTCAGTTATAATCTCGCGATTAAACAAAATAACGTGCAATCATACCTGAAAACGGTGGCTTTGCTAATTAAATTTAAGGATTTTTTCAATGGCACTTACTTTATCCGATGTGGAAAAAATTGCCCGCTTGTCGCGTTTGCACTTGTCTGCCAACGAACAAGAGCAGGTGTTGAATGAATTGAACGACGTTTTTGCGATGGTGGAAAAGATGCAAGGCGTTGATACGGACGGCGTTGAACCGATGGCGCATCCGCACGAATTGGCTTTGCGTTTGCGTGCCGACCAAGTAACCGAACAAGACGAAGCCGAACGCAATCAGGCGGTTGCGCCAGAAGTGCGCAATCGTTTGTACATCGTGCCACAAGTGATTGAAGAATAAACCCTATGTGTTGCGTGCCGTCCGCAATCTAAAACCAGTGCAGACGGCAAAACCAAAGAGAAAGTAAACCATGACAAGCTACACTTTAAAACAAGCGGCGGATTTGTTGGCGAAGCAGCAAGTTTCGGCGGTGGAATTGGCGCAAGAATATTTGAACGCGATTGAGGCAAAAAATCCTGCGATTAACGCGTTCATTACTTTGAACAAGGATTTGACTTTAGCCGAAGCGGCGGCGGCGGATAAGCGTCGCGCAGACGGCAACGCCACTCAATTAACGGGCGTGCCGATTGCTTATAAAGACATTTTCTGTCAAACGGGTTGGCGTTCGGCGTGTGCCTCTAAAATGTTGGACAACTTCGTGTCGCCATACACCGCAACTGTGGTGCAAAACCTCTTGAATGAAGGTATGGTAACGCTCGGTCGCGTCAATATGGACGAATTTGCGATGGGTTCGGGCAATGAACATTCGTTTTACGGCGCAACCAAAAATCCTTGGAACACCGAACATGTCCCAGGCGGTTCGTCTGGCGGTTCTGCAGCGGCGGTGGCGGCGCGTTTAGCCCCAGCGGCTTTGGGTTCGGATACGGGCGGTTCGATTCGCCAACCTGCATCGCATTGCGGCATCACAGGCATCAAACCAACTTACGGCATTGTGTCGCGTTTCGGCATGGTGGCATATGCTTCCAGCTTTGACCAAGCAGGCCCGATGGCACAAACCGCCGAAGATTGCGCGATTTTGCTCAACGCGATGGCGAGTTTTGACGAACGCGATTCGACCAGCTTGGAACGTGTAAAAGAAGACTACACGCGCGAACTGAATCAGCCTTTGAAAGGCTTGAAAGTGGGTTTACCTAAAGAATATTTCGGCGCAGGTTTGGATGCAGAAGTAGCGAGCGCAGTGCAGGGTGTGATTGACTTGCTAAAAGTACAAGGTGCTGATTTAATTGAAGTTTCTTTGCCGCAAACCGAATTATCGATTCCTGCTTACTATGTGTTGGCATCGGCAGAAGCCAGCACCAACTTATCACGTTACGATGGTGTGCGCTACGGACATCGTGCCGCCGAATTTGGCAGCTTGGATGAAATGTACAGCAACACGCGCGCCGAAGGTTTTGGCAGCGAAGTCAAACGCCGCATCATGATAGGTACATACGTTTTATCACACGGTTACTACGACGCATATTATCTCAAAGCCCAAAAACTACGCCGCTTGGTTGCCAACGATTTCCAAGCCGCACTGGCACAATGTGACATCATTTTAGGCCCCGTTGCCCCAAGCACCGCCCCAAAAATCGGCGCAAGCGCATCGCCAGTGGAAGCCTATTTGAGCGATGTTTACACCATTGCCTTGAATTTAGCAGGCTTACCAGGTTTGAGCTTGCCAGCAGGCTTTGACAGCAAAGGCTTACCCGTAGGCGTGCAACTCATCGGCAACTATTTCAGCGAAGCCAAACTCTTGGGCGTGGCACACCAAATCCAACAACACAGCGACTGGCACAGCAAAACGCCTGTGTAAGAATCACAAGATTTTGTTTTGATGTAGATGAATTTTGTTTGCACGGTGAAGCGATATGAAAAAAATCTACTTAATTCGTCATGCACAGAGTGCGGCGAATGCGGGTGGCAGTGGCGATGTGGTGCGTTTTCCGAATTCGGAAATTCCGATTACGGATTTGGGTAAAGTGCAGGCGGCATCGTTGGCGGATTGGTTGCTGGCTCGTATTGGGCAAGTGAATGAGATTTTTGTGTCGCCGTATTTGCGTGCCCAGCAAACGGCTGAACCGTATTTGCAAAAAATGAATGCGCAGGTCACGGTGTTAAATGATTTGCATGAGTTCAATTATTTGTCGTGGGCGAATATTCAAGGCAAAACGTTTGCGGACTTGAAAACGCAAGCGGAGCAATATTGGACACGTAATGATGTGGATTTTTGCGATGGCGAAGATTGCGACAGTTTCGCTTCGTTTTTCCAACAAATCAGCGACGTTCGCCGCTTTTTCGCGCAAAAAGACGATGGTGTGTATGTGGTGTTTGGGCATGGCTTTTGGATAGGCGTGCTGTTGTGGCAGTTGTTGGGACGCGATGCGCAGCGCGTGGACATGCAAAAATTTCGTGAATTTGAATTATTGGTGCGACCGCACAATACCGATGTGTATTTGTGGCAAATAGATGATGAAGCAGAAAGCGTGGCGAAGGTGCGCAACAGTGCCGCTGCCGTCTGCAGTTCGCTTGATGCAAACGCGTTTCAGGCTGCCTGAAACCCTTTTTATATTTTAAGAAAGACCAAAAATGACTTGGGAAACCGTAATCGGACTGGAAATCCACGTCCAACTCAATACCAAATCTAAAATTTTCAGCGGTGCGTCAACCGCTTTTGGTGCAGAACCGAATGCCCACGCCAGCGTGGTGGAATGTGCTTTACCTGGTGTGTTGCCTGTGATGAACCGCGAAGTGGTGGAAAAAGCGATTAAATTGGGTTTGGCATTGAACGCCAAAATCAATCAAAAAAATGTGTTCGACCGCAAAAATTATTTCTATCCTGATTTGCCAAAAGGCTATCAAATCAGCCAGTTGGATTTGCCGATTGTGGAACACGGTCAGCTGGAGATTGTGGTGGGCGATGCGGTGAAAACGATTAACGTAACCCGTGCGCACATGGAAGAAGACGCAGGAAAATCGGTGCATGAGGGTTTGAATGGTGCGACTGGCATCGATTTGAACCGTGCGGGTACGCCTTTGTTGGAAGTGGTTTCTGAACCTGAGTTGCGTTCGGCGGCGGAAGCGGTGGCGTATGCCAAAGCATTGCACAGCTTGGTTACTTGGTTGGACATTTGCGATGGCAATATGGCGGAAGGTTCGTTCCGCGTCGATGCGAATGTGTCGGTGCGCGAAAAGGGCGAAGAAAAATTCGGTACACGCCGTGAAATCAAAAACTTAAACTCATTCCGCTTTTTGGAACAAGCGATTAACTATGAAGTTGAGGCGCAAATTGAGATTTTGGAAGACGGCGGCAAAGTGCAGCAGGCAACGATGTTGTTTGACCCCGACAAAGGCGAAACCCGCGTGATGCGTTTGAAAGAAGATGCTCACGATTATCGCTATTTCCCCGACCCAGATTTGTTGCCCGTCATCATTTCAGACGAACAATTAAACCGCGTCAAAGCGTCTATGCCCGAATTGCCTAAAGATTTGGCAGCGCGTTTTGTGAACGAGTTTGGCGTGAGCGAATACGATGCGCGCTTACTCACCGCCAGCCGCAGCCAAGCAGATTATTTCATCGCCGCCGCCCAAGCGAGTGGACAAGGCAAATTGGTGGCGAACTGGATGAATGGCGATTTGGCTGCAACGTTGAACAAAGCAGGTTTGGAGTTGAATGAAAGTCCGATTGACGCGGCGCGTTTGGCAAGTTTGGTGAACAAAGTTGCAGACGGCACATTGAGCAGCAAATTGGCGAAAAAAGCGTTTGAAGCAATGTGGGCAGAACCTGAAGCGAGCATTGAAGCGATTATCGAGAAGCATGGTTTGGTACAAATCACCGACACAGGCGCGATTGAAGCGATGATTGATGAAGTGTTGGCGAACAATGCCAAAGCGATTGAGCAGTTTAAAGCAGGCAATGAAAAAGCCTTGAACGCGATTGTCGGACAAGTGATGAAAGCGTCTAAAGGCAAGGCGAACCCAACCCAAGTTCAGGATTTGATTAAAGCGAAATTGGCGTAATTGCGTAAAATTCGTGTAAAGAAACAAGCAGCATTGAAATGTCTGATACGATGTAACAATGCTGTTTTGTTTTGAGTTTGTTAAGGTTTGGCAATGAAGTCTGTTTTTTCTCGTTTGTGTCAATTGTTTTCGTGGAAAATCACACCGATTAAGCTGATTTTTTTGGTCGCGCTTTATTTTACGGTGGCGTTCAATATTCCGTTTTATCGCGCCGTTTTCCAAAATTATCAGCCGATTGGAGCATTCGGCGATTATTTTGTGTACACCGTGCCGCTGGTGCTGCTGGTGTTGTGTAACATCATTTTCAATGTTTTGACCTTGCCGTTTGTGCACAAAATCATTGTGCCGATTTTCATTTTGTTTGGCGCAGCGGTTAGCTACAACTCTCTGTTTTTCAATATTTATTTTAATCGCGAGATGTTGGATAACGTCTTGCAAACCCATGCCGCCGAAGCCTTGGGCATGATGAGCGTGTCGTATGTGTTGTGGCTGGTGTTTTTGGGCATCGTGCCTGCGATTTTGTATGTTCGATGCCGTCTGCAATATGCGGTTTGGTGGCGTGAAATTTTAAAACGCTTGGCTTCTATTGCCGCGTCTTTGGTGGTGGTGTTGGCGATTGCCGCCTTGTTTTATCAAGACTATGCAACGTTTTTCCGCAACCACAACAATATGAAATATTTGATTGTGCCGAGTAATTTTGTGGGCTCGAGCATTTCCAAAATCAAACAAATTCGCAAAGCAAATATGCCGTATGACGCGTGGGCGAAAGGCAGCAAGTTGGCAAAACCGAATGCTGTGCGTCATGTGAGCGTGTTGGTGGTGGGCGAAACCACGCGTTCGCAAAACTGGGGTTTGAACGGCTATGCCAAATCAACCACGCCAAAAATGGCGCAACGCATGGCAAACGGCGAAGCGATGGTGAATTTTAGCAATGTGAGCAGCTGTGGCACATCTACCGCCGTTTCTGTGCCGTGTATGTTCTCGCCTGTAACCCAAGCGGATTACGGCGACATCAAAATTCAGAAACAAGACAATGTTTTAGATGCTTTGCAATACGCGGGTATCGGCGTGCACTGGCTGGAAAACAACAGCGATTGCAAAGGCGCGTGTAAAAATGTGCCAACCGTGCGCACGATTGATTTTAAATTGCCCGAAATGTGTCGCAGCGGTTTGTGTTTAGACAACATCATGCTGCCCGAGTTGGACAAAATTTTGGCGAACGCGCCTGCGAATCAAGATTTGGCGATTGTGGTGCATACCATCGGCAGCCATGGTCCAACGTATTACGAGCGTTACACCGACAAAGAACGCGTGTTCACGCCGACTTGCGACACGCGCGAAATCAATCGTTGCAGCAAGGAAGAGTTGGACAATACTTATGACAACACCATTGTTTATGTGGACCAGTTGCTCGACCAAATCATCACGCGTTTGCAGCAACACGAAGACTGGGCAAGCTCGATGTTTTATCTCTCCGACCACGGCGAGAGCCTAGGCGAAAATGGTGTATACTTGCACGGCATGCCATACGCGATTGCACCGAAAGAGCAAACGTCTGTGCCGATGCTGATGTGGTTTTCAAACACATGGTTGGCGAACAAAAATGTGGATTTGGCGTGTTTGAAAGACAAGGCGAAAACGCAAACTTATTCGCACGACAATTTCTTCCACACCATCTTCAGCTTGTTTGATATGCAAACGAATAGCGTGGCGAAATATCAGCAAGAAATGGATATTTTGGCGCAATGCCGCAAGTGATGGCGATAAAAAAACGAACGATGCCGTCTGCAACAGAAAAAGTCTCATAGTGAAGCGATTAGAGACAATTTCAATAAAACTGCAGACGGCATCTTTAAAACAGAAAGCAAAACATGAACAAAATCTTTTCTTTGGCATTCGTTTTGGCATTGAGCAGCTGCGGTTTTCATCTGAAAGGCGCAGCTCCTTACGACCGTTTGCCCGTGCAAGAATGGCATATTCCAGCAGGCGCGTTAAAGCAACCTTTAGAAACAGCTTTGCGTCAAGCCTCGGGCGTACCGAGTGAATACGCCAACCGTGGCGCGTCTTTGGTCATCAATCACATGAACGAACAGCGCGATGTCATCACGATTACGCGTGCCGCCCAAATCAATGAATATTTGCTGATGCTGAACGTGAACGCACAAGCGTATTACCAAGGCAAGGCGTGGGGTGAACCGATGCAGATTCAAGTTCGCCGCACCATGGATTATGCCGACAGCCAAATTTTGGGCAAACAAGAAGAAGAAGCACAAATTTGGCGTGAAATGCGTCAAGACGCAGCCGCCCAAATCGTGCGCCGTTTGGCATTTTTGAAAGCACAATAATGGCTGCTTTGCCACTGGAAACCTTGCTCAAACAATTGCCGCAACAGCATCTGGCGGCTTTGTATGTGTTGCACGGCGAAGAAGATTTGCTGCGTTTGGAAGCACTCGATGCTTTGCGTGCTGCCACCAAAGCGCAAGGTTATCTCAACCGCGAAGTCTACACGCCCGAAGCGCAAGCCGACTGGGACGAATTGCTGATGTCGGCAAACAGCATCGGTTTGTTTTCCGATTTGAAATTGCTGGAAATTCATGTGCCAACAGGCAAAGTGGGCAAGCAAGGCGGCGATGCTTTGCAACAGCTGGCGCAACATTTGCCTGAAGACACTTGCTGCGTGTTGGTGTTGCCCAAATTGGAAAAAGCACAAATCTCGAGCAAATGGTTTACCGCGCTATCGCAAGTGGGGCAAATCGTGGAAGCCAAAGCGGTGGGCGTGGCGGCGTTGCCAGCGTGGATACGCAATCGTTTGGTGCAACATCAATTGAATATTGAAGCCGATGCTTTGACTTTGTTTGCCGAACGGGTAGAAGGCAATTTGTTGGCAGCCAAACAAGAAATCGACAAACTGGCTTTGCTTTATCCTGCTGGGCATACGATTAACGAAACGGAAGCGGCACAAGCGGTGGCGAATGTGGCGCGTTTTGATGTGTTTCAATTGTCGGCGGCGTGGATGAGTGGCGATGGGGCACGCGTTTTGCGTTTGCTCGAAGGTTTGGAAGCGGAAGGCGAAGAACCTGTTTTACTGCTTTGGGCGGTGAGCGATGATATTCGCACGCTGATACGTTTGGCAGCGGCACTCAAACAAGGGCAAACCGTGCAAAGCGTACGCAATAGCTTGCGATTGTGGGGCGACAAACAACAGCTTGCGCCACAAGCGGTGCGGCGGATTGACGTGCGCCGCTTGTTGGACGCTTTACAAGAATGCGCCAAAATCGACCGCATGATTAAAGGTGCTGCAGACGGCAACGCGTGGGTAAGCATGAAACATTTGCTGGCTTCTTTGGCAAGTTAAACCGCATAAACGCGCAGCAAAGGTGTTCAAAAAATCCAAATCGGTTTACAATCCGCCTTTGCGTAATTTAACGTTTATTCAGTGGGCAAAACCTTTGCCCACGCAGATTGAAAACAGAAAATAAAAAAGGCACAAATATGAACCCTCAAATGTTTGTTAAACCCGCGATTCGCATCGGTATTTTGGCGGCGGTGATTATCGGGATTTTGATTTTATTTGGCGTAACGTGGTGGATTGCGCTGGTGAGCGTGTTGGTCGCGGTTGCGGTGTTGGCATTAGCGGCTTGGTGGTGGATTAAACGCCAACGCCGTCAGTTTGTGGAGCGTTTGAAAAAATTCAACATCGACCCAGAAGGCGGCAAAATCAATCCAGCTGACTTACGCCGCATGTACAACACAGGCGGTCAGGCGCAAAAAGATGCGGTGATGATTTACTGCATGGCAAACAATAATTGCCCAGAAGCCGAAGCGCACAAAGCGTTCAAAGAAATGTCGGTTTACAATCGCTCGGCGCAAATGAAAGCGGTGCAAGAAATGCAAGCGCAACAACGCAAGGGCAAAGGAAAAGGCAAGGGCGGTTTTCGCTTCTAATCTGTTTTGACAACGACAATGCCGTCTGCAGTGCAGGCGGTATTTGCTTGTTGTCATCTGTCAAACAATGGATTTTCTGAATCACATGAAAACTATAGAAAAAAGCGTTTTGGTTTTGCACACCGCCGAACAGATGTTTGAGCTGGTGGACAAGGTGGAAGATTATCCGAAATTTCTGCCTTGGTATGGCAAAACCGAAGTGATTTCTCGTGAAAACAATGAGTTAAAGGCGCGTTTATACATGGATTATAAAGGCGTGAAACAAGCGTTTGCCACGCACAATTTCAACACGCCGCCGCATGAAATCCGCATGAATTTGCTCGATGGCCCGTTCAAAACCTTGCACGGCACATGGAAATTCACGCCGCTCAACGAAGAAGCCTGCAAAATCGAATTCAAATTGCATTACGACTTTGCCAACGCGGTGTTGTCGGCATTGATTAGCCCCGTGTTCAGTCATTTGGCAAGCAAATTAGTGGACGCGTTCATCGCAGAAGCGGACAAACGTTATGCTTGAGATTGAAGTGGTTTACGGCACGGCAGAGCGACAATTTTTGCAGGTTTTGCAGACTGCAGACGGCACAACCGCGCGTCAAGCCATTATGCAAAGCGATATTGCCCAACAGTTTCCCGATGCCGATTTGAATGCACCAGTGGGCATTTTCGGCAAAGTGGTGAAAGACGATACGGTGTTGCGCGCCAAAGACCGAGTGGAATTGTATCGACCGTTGCTCATTGATCCGAAAGAAGCACGCCGCTTGCGTGCCGCGAAAAAAGAATAGCGAAAAAAATAATAATTGAAAGAAAACAAATGATTAAATTGATTGTTGGCTTGGGCAACCCAGGTAAAGACTACGAAGCCACGCGCCACAATGTTGGCTTTTGGCTGATAGACGAGTTGGCTTGGCAATGGAAAGCCACGCTCAAAGAAGAGAAAAAATACTTTGGCGAAGTGGCAAAAGCGATTTATCAAGGGCAGGAAGTATTCTTGTTAAAACCGAATACTTTCATGAACTTATCGGGGAAAGCGGTTGCCGCTTTGGCACAGTTTTACAAAATCAAGGCCGATGAAATTTTGGTGGTACACGATGAGTTGGACATTCCCTGTGGCAGAATCCGTTTCAAAAAAGGCGGTGGCAACGGCGGACACAATGGCTTAAAAGACATTCAAGCCAAACTCGGTACGCCCGATTTTTATCGCCTGCGTTTGGGCATCGACCACCCAGGGGATAAATCGCTGGTTCACGCTTGGGTGTTGAACAAACCCAGTGCCGAACACAAACAGCAAATTCATGATTCCATTGCTAAATCTCTGCAAGGTTTGCCGAAAATCATGGCTGGCGAGTGGGAAGACGCAACCCGTTTTTTACACAGCCAAAGTTAACCATTGAGGTTAAAAGGTCAATACAAACGATGCCGTCTGCGGTTTAATTTAAAATCCGCAGACGGCATCGTTTTATATCAGTCAATTACTTGTGATTTTGGCGAAAGAAATCCCATTCTTCAATCACACGACCGTCTGGCAAGTGGCACAGCGCATATTCATTGCCTTCTGCATCGCGTTTGCTTTCCAACTTGCCGCCTTGTTTCACGCAAAATTCGCTGGCTGGGTTTGACATGCCAATCATAGGTGATTCAGGTTCAGCATGATTTTGGCACGCGCTTAAAGTGAGCGCTAAAGTGGCGGCTGCGATAGAGGTTTTGAACATAAAATTTCCCCAAAAGTGAATGAAAAAACGCGATTGTACGCGAAAAGTGGCGATTGTGTTAAAATATTGCCAAATCATTGAAAACACAGAAATATGAGTCAAACAAAAGACATCAATTCATTTCGCGCCCCGATGGTTACTGCCATCGGCATTATTTTTGGTTTCGTGCTGGCGTATATGGGCGACTGGGTTACTGACCCGACCACGCATCGCCATGACTGGCTGGTAACGCTTGGTTTCGCTTTGGGCATCAGCCTGCTGCTGATTGCCTTGTACCGCATTTTGAATCACGCGGTTTCGCCCGAACAAGAAGCGATTTATTATGCGCGAACATTAAAAATCTTCATGTCGGGCATGGTTTGCTCGTTTTTGGGCGTGTTGCTGGCGACTTTGCAACAATTGCTTTGAATGCCGATGCCGTCTGCAGACGGCATTATTTTTGCCCACGTTTTGCCTGAAAAAAATCCTGTAATACGCTTTGGCATTCGTTTTCGTGCACGCCGCCCAAAATCGCGGTGTGTTGATTGAGTTGTTTGTTGGCAAACAAATTCAACACGCTGCCAGCAGCCCCTGTTTTGGTTTCATACGCCCCGAAAATCACGCGTTTGACCCGTGCTTGCAACAAAGCGGAAGCACACATCGCACAAGGTTCAAGCGTGATGTAGACATCGCAATCGCTCAAACGATAATTTTGTAAAACCTTGCCCGCGGCAACCAAAGCACGCATTTCGGCGTGGGCACTGATATCGTGTTGCGAAACGCATAAATTGTGGGCGGCGGCGATGATTTCGCCATTTCGCACGACCACCGCACCAACTGGCACTTCGCCTTGTTCAGCGGCTAATTTTGCCTGCTTTAATGCTTCTTGCATGAAATGCTGCTGTTCGTGTTCGGGCGGAAAAACCGCCACAGGCATATGATTTTTGATTGCCAGCAAAGCAGCATTTTTTTCTGCCTCACTCAAATCTTGAGCATTTTTCTGTTCGCAAAAAGCCATCAGTTGCCATAAAACGCTGTTGGTGTAGGTGTAGCCAGACGCTTTGAGCAAAAGAAAAGCCGTTATCGGCGTACGTTTTTGCAAATCGGCAAGGCAATGAATGCCCAAATCGCGTAAAGCGGCGATGAGACTGGGCGAAAAAGGCGGTGTGCTAAACGGTTTCATGATGTTGGCTTGGGCGATGCCGTCTGCAGACGGCATGATGTGTGCTGATTAGTAAGAATGATTTAATTTCTATTGCGTGTTTTGGCTTTTACGGCATTTGCGAACTGAATTTCCATTCGCCTAGTGCAAGTTCTTGTTCAAAAAGATGAATGTTGCCGATGGCAACGCGCACCAAACGCAAACAGGGAAAACCTGCTTTGGCACACATTCGGCGCACTTGGCGATTTTTGCCTTCCGAAATTTTGATTTCCAACCAAAAATCAGGGACGCTTTTGCGTTCGCGTATCGGCGGCACGCGTTGCCACAAAACATCGGTTTCTTCGCGTTTCATCACACGCACTTTGGCAGGTTGCGCCACAAAATCGCCCAAATCCACGCCTTTGCGCAAAATGTCCAAACGACTTTCATCGGGGCTACCTTCCACTTGCGCCCAGTAGGTTTTTTCCACTTTAAATTTCGGCGATGCAATTTGTGCCTGCAAACGCCCGTTATTCGTGAGCAAAAGCAAACCTTCGCTGTCGGTATCCAAGCGACCAGCAGGGTAAAAATCGGGTTGCGTGATAAACGATTTGAGCGTGTCGTGTTTTTCGTGCGGACTAAACTGACAAATCACGCCATAAGGTTTATTGAAGATAATCAATGAGTTCATAAACAAATTCGCGAACAAAACGGCGCGTATTTTACCGCGAAAGCGACGAGCGTGCATCTTGCAGACGGCATAACTTGTGTTAATCTTGCGCCAACGCTTTGGCTGTAAACGAAAGAACAATATGTCTGAACAAAACTTACAACTTTTACTGGAAATGCTGCGCCACATTCCGAAAAACCGCAAAATCACTGCCGATGAAATGCACGCGAAACTGGCGGCGATTGGTTTTCAGCGCGATAAGCGTTCGATTCAGCGCAATTTGAAGAAGTTGGCGGAATATTTTCCCGATATTGAAATGGACGAACGCAGCAAACCTTATGGTTATCGTTGGCTGGAAAAGTCAGCTGGTTTGGCGTTGCCCACGCTCACAGAAGCGCAGGCTTTGGTTTTGCTGATGGCACAAGAACAGCTCAAACATCAATTGCCAAACAATATTTTGGCTTCTATGTCTAGTTTTTTTGAACAAGCCAAACGCACTTTGGTGTTTGACCACAAAAACAGTCTTGCCAGCGAATGGTTGGGCAAAGTGGCTGCCGTGCCTTTGTCGTATCCCGTGTTGCCAGCGGCGATTGATAGCGAAATGTTTAACGAAGTTTCCATGGCTTTGTTTCACAACCGTCAATTGACAATTGAATACCGCAATTTGCACGGCAAAACCCACACCGCGCGAGTTTGCCCTTTGGCTTTGGTGCAACAAGAAGCGCGAACGTATTTGGTAGTGCAATATGAAGATGAACAGATTCGGCATTTGGCGTTAAACCGTTTTCTTTCGGTTCGCGCTTTGCAGCAAACCTTTGAACGACCACTAAATTTTGATTTGGAAAGCTATTGCCAAGCAGGGCATTTTTATTATGGCGACCAACGAATGTTGGTGCGCTTTGACACCACGCCGATGAACGCGTTTTATTTTCAGGAAACGCCTTTGTCTACCGACCAAATTGTGATTGCACAAAACGCTGACAGCGTGCGTTTTCAGGCAACGGTGGTGGATTCGCGTTTGTTTGATTGGTGGCTGGCGAAGTTTGGCGATGAGATTTGGAATGTGGAAAAAGAAAAGATAAATCCATGATTAAATGAGTTTTTAAAAGCACTAGATGCCGTCTGCAGACGGCATTTTTTATTGTGGCAAACATTTTGAACACATAAAACATTTGCTGCGACATGATTTGTCGCAGGAGTTTGGATAATGAGCAAACTTTCTGCTTTGTTCATCTCATTCAATAAGGAGCGTTTGATGTCGTCTTATCGTTTGAACCCTTGCCGTTTGTCTTTGTATGCCGAACAGTATATTTTGAAAGGTATGCTGGAATTGGGTTATTTTGGCGATTTTTTTAGCCGCGGTCATTATTATCGCGATGATGATTTGGCGGAACTTTTGGGTATTCCGTGTGAAATGGAGAAGGAAAAAGCCGATTTGCCTGCTTTGCTGCGCCCACTTTTGCGTGAGCGTTGGCAAGCCATTCAGCAGCAAACCTTCACACCAAATAATCTGACTTTGGAAATCGGCTATCAAAACATCGCGTTTTTGGCGGACAAAATTGGTTTGAATGATGTGGAAAAACACATTTTGTGTTTGGCTTTTCATTTGCGTTTGGAAAATGGTTTGAGCACATGGTTTGAAAACTTGCCGAATATGCAAATCAATGATGTTTGTCAATTGATTGCTCAATTGTGCCAACTGCCTGTGTCGGGCGTGCAAGCGGCGATTGCTAAATCGGGCAAACTGATGATTTACGGTTTGATTCAACGCGACAGAAGAGCGGACAATGTGAGTGAATTTTTGTATTGGGGTAGTGCGATTGCCTTTTCGGATTTTATTAGCAGCACCATCAGTAGCGAGCAATTGTTGGCACGTTGTCTGTTGCCCACTGAACCCAGCAAAACCACATGGCAGCAGTTTGACTATGTGCACGAAATGCGGCAAAAAATCAAAACTTATCTGCAAGTTGCGCTCAATAAACAAGAAAAGGGCGTAAATGTGTTGATTTACGGCAAACCTGGCACAGGCAAAACCGAATTGGCAAAACTCATTATTGATGAACTGGCTTGTGCGTCTTACACCTTAACGTATCAGGACAGTGATGGCGAAACCTTGGAAGCGAAAGCGCGTTTGGAAAAATGCCAGTTGGCACAGCATTTGTTGGCAGACAGCCAAAGCGTGCTGATTTTTGATGAAGTGGAAGACGTGTTTGCAGGTTCTATTTTTGAGCGTTCGGCGGCGCAAGAACATAAAGCGTGGACAAATCATTTGCTGGAAAGCAATGCCGTGCCGATTATTTGGATTTCTAATGATGTGAGCATGATGGACAACGCTTTTTTGCGCCGTTTTGGTTTGATTTTTGAAATGCCCGATTTGCCAGCGGCGAATAAAGCGCAATTCATTCGTGAACAAGTGGGCGATTTATTGCCCGAGCATTATGTGCAGCACTTTGCCCAAGTTGCGGCACTGACGCCCGCTTTATTGAGTCAAGGTTTGAAAGTGGCAAAAAGTTTGCACGAAGCGCAAGCAGACTGGAATTTTGCCCAACAAAGTTTGGCGATGTTTAATGAAACGCTGAAAGCACAAGGTTTTGCCAAAATCCTTGCACCCAACGAACAACAACTGGCTTACAACTTGGATTTCGTGGCGTGCGACAGCGATATACACAAAATTGCAGACGGCATCAAACGCCACAAGCGCGGCAGAATTTGCTGTTATGGCCCAGCTGGCACAGGCAAAAGCGAATGGGCGCGTTGGTTAGCGCAGGAGTTGGCAATGCCGATTTTGGTGAAACGCGGTTCGGATTTGTTGGACAAATATGTGGGCAGTACCGAGCGCAACATTGCCGCCGCTTTTGAAGAAGCACGCGACGGACAAAAAGTGCTGGTGTTTGATGAAGTGGACAGCTTTTTGTTCGCTCGCAAAACGGGGCAAAAAACGTGGGAGCACAGCTGCGTCAATGAAATGCTCACGCAAATTGAGCGCTTTGACGGCTTGCTGATTGTGTCTACCAACTTGATGCAGCAGCTAGACCCAGCCGCCTTAAGACGTTTTGACATCAAGCTGTATTTTGATTATTTGCGACTCGAGCAACGCCAACAAGTTGCCATTGAACAAGTGGCGAAACTGGGTTTGCCGCCTTTAAACGCAAGCGAACAAGCGCAGTTAAAGCAACTCAATGTTTTGACTTTGGGCGATTTCGTGGCGGTGGCGCGTCGCCATCGCTTTGCGCCGTTTGAACAAACCGCCGAATGGCTAAACGCCTTGGCGCAAGAATGTGCTTTAAAAAACGAACATCAACCGAAAAGCATCGGATTTTTCCATTAAAATGCGGCGATAAAGCCAAACAAAGGACAAAAGATGACAGAAAGTATTGTGCAAAGTGAGCAAGGGCATGAACCCGATGTGCGAGTGCAAACAGTGGGCGAAGTGTTGGGCAAAAGTGCATTGTGTATACCTGATTATCAACGCCCGTATAAATGGTCGGAAAAACATTGCAAGCAATTGCTGAACGATTTGTTCAGCCATTTTGAGCAAGCCCAAAATACGCAGAATTTGCGTTATCGCTTGGGCACGGTGGTGTTGCATCAAGAACGTGCAGACGGCACGAAGCTCAACATCGTAGACGGTCAGCAACGTCTGATTACGCTGACTTTGATTTTGCGTGCTTTGCAGGCAAAAGAGCATTTAGCTTTGCTGAAACAAGAAGTTAATTCTTTGAGCGAAGCGCGTTTGAAAGCGAATGACGCTTTGATTAAGAATGCTTTGGAAGTGCGATTTGATGATGCAAAAGCAGATGAACGCAAAACGTTTATTCAGTTTGTGCTTCATCAATGCGAACTGGTTTGCGTGCAATTGAGCAGTTTGGACGAAGCCTTTCAGTTTTTTGATTCGCAAAACGCACGCGGCAAGGCACTCGAGCCGTATGATTTGCTCAAAGCCTATCATTTGCGGGCGATGAGTGGCGATGCGGCTTACATTCATCGCGTAGTGGAAAACTGGGAAGCGGCGGTTTATCCTGAACGCGGCAATGCCAGTTTGCAAACGATTATTGCCGAAAGTTTGTTTCAGCTGCGCATCTGGTACAAATTGCAGACGGCAAATGCTTTCAAAAATCAGCATATTGATGTGTTTAAAGGCATCAACAAAACGCAAAACTATCCCTATGTTCAGGCACAAAATGCCTTGCAAATTCAAAACACCATCATCAATGGCAAAGGCTTTTTTGATTATGTGGAACACTATCGCGTGCTTTACGATGGCTTGTTTCATCGCGAAACGGGTTGGCTGAATCAAAAAATCATGTTGGGCGGGCGACCGATTTTGGATTTTCTCAAAAGTTATCAAGGTTGCGGACGAACGGGCGACCGCTTGGTTTACGCGCTATTCACTTACACCGTGTTGCAATTTTACGACCGCTTCGGCGAATACGATTTAACGCGTGCCGTGTGGCAGATTTTTAAGTGGGCGTATTTTGTGCGTTTTCAGCAGCAACGCGTTGAATATCAAAGTATTGCTAATCATGTTGGCGCGGGCAACAGTTTGCTGAAGGCGATTTGGCAAGCGGACACGCCGCAAGATGTGTTGGATTTTGCGCTTGCAGCACCTAAATTTAACTTTAACAGCACAGGAGAATTAGAAAATGTCTACCGCGAAAAATGTGGTTCGTGCCAAAACACTTTATGATTTGTGCAATGAACACTTCATTATCCCGATTTATCAACGCAATTACGCGTGGGGCGAAGCGCAAATCGTGCAACTGATTGAAGACATTGCAGCTGCCTGTAAAGAAAAGAAACAACGTTATTATTTGGGCAGTTTGATTGTGTTCGCTCGAGATGCAGACGGTAAAAAAGAAGTGATTGACGGGCAACAACGTTTAACCACTTTGGCTTTGCTTTTGTCATGTCTGAAAGAAACAAGCAACATTCAGCTGACTTTTGAACATCGTGCTACCAGCCAGCAGATTTTGGCGAAACTGCAACAATCGCCCAAACAGTTGGGCAACAGCACTTTGGAGCAGGGTTATCAAATCATTGAACAGGCATTGCGTAAGCTTGAGAACGAAGGCGAGTTCAAAGACTTTTTGTTGAACAAGGTGCAAATCATTTATACAGAAGTGCCGCCTGCAACCGATTTGAATCACTATTTTGAAATCATGAACAACCGCGGCGAGCAGTTGGAAAAACATGAAATCATTAAAGCGCGTTTGATGAGTTCATTGAAGGAAGCCAAGAAAGAAGAAGAGAATGAAGATAAGAAAGAATGTAATGAGCGAACCTTATTCGCGATGATTTGGAACGCGTGCGCCGATATGAACGGTTTTGTGATTGAACATTTTTCGGGCGAGCAACGCAAAACGTTTTTTGGTGAAAATGCACAAAAAATCCCGACTGATTTTGATGGATTATGTCGGTCGAATAATATGCAAAATCATACCAAACGAAGCATTTCGGATTTATTGAAGTCGCCAACGGCAAGCGATGCCACAGAACAAGATACGCAAGACAAAATCAGTGAACCCTTATCCAGCATCATGGATTTTCCGAATTTTTTGATGTTGGCATTGAAGCTGTATCAGTCAGGCGAAAATCACATTCCATTAGACGACAAAAAACTGCTGGAACAGTTTGGCATATATGAAAAAGCCGCAGATTTTGCCAAAACATTCATCATGCACCTGCTTCAAACCCGCTTGCTGTTTGATCGTTTCATTATTAAAAGCGATGCGGAACACGACTGGCAATTGCGTGGCATTAAGCGTTATGCCAAGGGCAATTACAGCAATTTGCCAAGTTTTGGACAAGCATTGAACAATATGGATTATTCGGAAAAAGCGGAGACAAATGATGAGCAAGAAGCGGAACAAAACGAAAACTTGCAAATTTTCATTATGCACATTTTGTCTATGTTTCACGTTTCCTTCAAAGCGCGTACGAATAAAACATGGTTGTTTGATGTGTTAAAGCACATTCAAAATTTGGCTAAATATCAAAATTTTGCTGAATATCAAAAAGTACAAGCAAATGATTATTTGCGGTTTTTAGAAAAGTTGGCGGTTCAATATTATAAAGGACGCGCAAGCAAAAACGCGCTAAACGCTGGCACGGCTACGCCACATTATCTCTTTCACTTTTGGGATTATGTGTTGTGGCAAACCATGAATGAAACAGAGTGGGCAAAGATTAAGGGCTACGGTTTGAGCAAACATACGTTCCGTTTTTCTATGGCAAACAATTCCATCGAGCATTATTTTCCACAAAGTGATGAAAGTAAGCTAAAAAATAAGGATTTATTAAATGATTTTGGTAATTTGTGTTTAATTCCACATCATCAAAACTCCAGTTTGAGTGACAAAGACCCAGCACGTAAAAAGTTGAGTTATACGAGCACAGAAGGCAAACATCGTTTGAAAGCGTATTCCATTAAACAGCTGTTGATGTTTGCAGCAGGCGAGTGGAATGAAGACGCGATTACAGGGCATGGAAAAGAGATGCAAGACAAAATAAATAAGTTTTATCAAAGAGTTGGTTTTGAAAATCGAGTTGCAGACGGCATAACGCAGCCAACTTTGCCAAGCGATTGTGAAAATAGTTAAATTTTTTAATTTCAATATCTTATTGCTATTTTGTACGTGATTTGTGGCAAAACTGCGTTGGCGTAAACAGCAAGCGTAAAAAATATGCCATAATGCCAACGTTTATTAACCATTTTTTACAACCGATTTTCAACAGTTAGGAATAAAAAAATGAGCGAGAACAAAATCATTTATACCCACACCGATGAAGCGCCTGCTTTGGCAACGCAATCTTTGTTGCCGATTGTGCGTGCATTTGGTAAACATGCGGGCATTGAGTTTGACACGGCAGACATTTCTTTGTCGGGTCGTATTTTGGCGACTTTTGCCGACCAGTTGCCTGAACATCAACGCGTTGCCGATGCTTTGGGTGAGTTGGGTAAATTGGTTACTTTGCCAGAAGCGAATGTGATTAAGTTGCCCAACATCAGTGCTTCTGTGCCGCAATTGACGGCGGCAATTAAAGAATTGCAGGCGCAGGGTTTTGCTGTGCCTGATTATCCTGCCGACCCGAAAACAGACGAAGAAAAAGCGGCACGCGAGCGTTACGACCGCATCAAAGGCAGCGCGGTAAACCCTGTTTTGCGTGAAGGCAACTCAGACCGTCGCGCACCAAAAGCAGTGAAAAATTTTGCCAAAAAATACCCCCACAGCATGGGTGCGTGGACTGCCGACAGCCAATCTCATGTGGCAACCATGTCGGGTGGCGACTTTTTCCATAACGAACAATCGGTTACTGTGCCAGAAGCCACGCAAGTGAACATCGTGTTTACAGGTGCAGACGGCAAGCAAGAAAACTTGCGTAAATCTTTGAATTTAAAAGCAGGCGAAATCATTGATGCGACTGTGATGAGCAAAAAAGCGCTGGTGTCGTTCTTGCAAGAGCAAGTGCAAGACGCGAAAGAAAAAGGCGTTTTATTCTCATTGCATATGAAAGCGACCATGATGAAGGTTTCTGACCCGATTATTTTTGGTCATGCGGTGAAAGTGTTTTTCGCACCTGTGTTTGAACAATATGGCGAACAATTGGCGGCGGCTGGTGTCAATGTGAACAACGGTTTCGGCAATTTGTTGGCAAACTTGGACAAATTGGACGCGGAAACGCGTGCTGGTGTGGAAGCGGCGATTGCTAAAGCCTATGCCGATGCACCTGCTTTGGCGATGGTGGACAGCGACAAAGGCATCACCAATTTACACGTTCCGAGCGATGTGATTGTAGACGCGTCTATGCCTGCGATGATTCGCAACAGCGGCAGAATGTGGAATGCAGACGGCAAAGCGCAAGACACTAAAGCGGTGTTGCCAGACAGCAGCTACGCAGGTTTGTATCAAGCCGTAATTGATTTCTGTCGCGAACACGGTGCGTTTGACCCAACGACTATGGGTACAGTGCCAAACGTGGGCTTGATGGCGCAAGCAGCAGAAGAGTATGGTTCACACGATAAAACTTTTGAAATCGTTGCAGACGGCATCGTGCAAATTGTGGACGAAAACGGCAATGTGTTGACCGAGCATAAAGTGGAAGCAGGCGACATTTGGCGTGCTTGCCAAACTAAAGATGCTCCTGTGCAAGACTGGGTGCAATTGGCGGTGAACCGTTCGCGTTTGAGCGGCATGCCAGCGGTGTTCTGGTTGGACGAAAACCGCGCCCACGATGCCCAAATCATTCAAAAAGTAAAATCGTATTTAGGCGATTTGGACACTGATAGCTTGGATTTACGCATTCTTGCCCCAGTAGAAGCGTGTAGGTTCACTTTGGCACGTTTGAAAAACGGCGAAGACACCATTTCGGTTACGGGCAATGTGTTGCGCGACTATTTGACCGATTTGTTCCCGATTTTGGAATTGGGCACAAGCGCGAAAATGTTGTCGATTGTGCCTTTGATGAACGGCGGCGGCATGTTTGAAACAGGTGCAGGCGGTTCAGCCCCGAAACACGTTCAGCAATTCTTGGAAGAAAATCACTTGCGTTGGGACAGCTTGGGCGAGTTTTTGGCGTTGGCGGTGTCGTTTGAACACTTGGCACAAAAAACAGGCAATGCTAAAGCACAAGTTTTGGCGGATACTTTGGACGCGGCGACCGAGCAATTATTGCTGAACGACAAATCGCCAAAACGCAAAGCAGGCGAGTTGGACAACCGCGGCAGCCATTTCTTCATCGCCCAATACTGGGCAGACGCTTTGGCGAAACAAGACAAAGATGCTGAATTAAAAGCGATTTTTGCACCTGTTGCCGAACAATTGCAAAGCCAAGAAGCACAAATTTTGGCAGAATTGGCGGCAAACAGCGGTAAAGCAGTAGACATTCAAGGCTATTACGCACCAAACGCTGCTTTGGTGAGCCAAGCGATGCGCCCAAGTGCCACTTTGAATGCCGTGATTGACGCGCTGTAAAACCGATTTATTTGCTGCTAAAAGCAAACCAAAAGGGACGATTATTGTCCCTTTTTTTATTATTTTTTTGTTCAAAATATGAGCAAAGAATTAGGCAAACGATTACCTGATTTCAATTGCGGCGTTTGAACAATTGATTTTGAAACTTTGGTAGTTTGAATGAATGATGCCGTCTGCGATTTTGTTTCAATCTGCAGATGGCATCTTTGATTGACAAGTATTTTTAAGTCAAAACAAAAGCAAAATCAGTGGCAAATAGGCAATAAAAAAGAGCGATGATTCGCCCTTTTTGTGTTTCATCTGTTTGCAGATTATGCTTTTAACAATTCTTGCAATTCGCCAGCTTCGTACATTTCCATCATGATGTCTGAACCGCCGACAAATTCGCCGTTGACATATAATTGTGGAATGGTTGGCCAGTCGCTGTATTGTTTGATGCCTTGGCGCACGTCATCGTTTTCCAACACGTTCACGGTTACAAAATCTTCGCAACCTGCTGCGTTCAATAATTGCACGGCGCGTGATGAAAAACCGCATTGTGGGAATTGTTTCGTGCCTTTCATGAATAAAACCACGCGATGAGTGCTCACCACTTCTTTGATTTGTTCCAAGATGTTCATTTTGGTTTCCTTTAAACGAAAAAATCCAGCAAAAATACAGCCGCCATTATACGCGAAATTTGCGGCAAACGTTGGTTTTCTTGCCTTAGCGTTGGCTTAAAACCAAGCCCACAACAATGGCGACAATGCCTGCCAAGTGAAAGGCATATAATTGCTCGCCCAGCAGCGTGATTGCCATAATTGTGCCGAAAACGGGCATTAAGTGAATGCTCATGCCAGCGCGCACCGCGCCAAAATGTTTAATTGCGGCGTTGTAACATAAATAGGCGATGACGGACGGAAAAATGCCGATGTACAGCAAACTCAATAAAGACGATGGCTGCCAGTTGCTGTGCAAACCTGATGTTTGGTCAAACCAAAACAGCGGCAATAACAACAATAAACCGATGCCGACTTGCACCGCCATTAAGCCTAATCGGTTGATTTCAATCGGTAAACGTTTCATCCACAGGGTGTACACCGCCCAAGCGCAGACGGCAATAAACACCCAAATGTCGCCACGATTGAAGTTGAGTGCCAGCAGGTTTTGCCAACTGCCTTGCAACACAATCAGCAACACGCCAAACAGCGATAGTAGCGAGCCAAGTGCTTGTCGCCACGACAGTTTTTGTTGATAAAACGCTGCGCCGATGAGAATAATCAAAATCGGAATGCAGGAATTGAAGAGCAGGGTGTTGGTGCTGCTGGTGTGATGTAAACCATTGTAAATCAAGGTGTTGAAAGCGGCGATACCTGTGAGCGATGTTCCCAAAACCAGCCAGCGATTTTGCCAATAAAGCGATTTGTCGCGCGCCACGATTTTCCAAACAAAGGGCAATAAAATCAGCAAAGAAATCAGCCAGCGATAAAACGCCAGCGAGTTGGCTGGCACATCTTCGCGCACCGCTCGTGCCACAATCACATTGCCTGCCCACATCAAAGGCGGCGTGATGAAAATGGCGATGGCGGAAAGTTTTTTGATGGAAAACATGGGTTTACCTTTAAAGTGGCGCGTTTAAGGTAAGTGCAGGCGGCATAGAGTGATACGAAATGAGTTGCCTGTTATTTTCTTTGCAACACGGCAGCGAAAAAGCCATCGGTTTGGTGTTCTTGCGTGTCCAAACGCAAATAATCGCCCGTGTTTAAAGCAACTTTTGCCGCGTGCAGCAGCTCGCTGGCGGGCAAAAGTTCAAAATCAACATTATTCGCCAAAAAACGCTCGATTTGTGCTTCATTTTCCACTGGCAACACACTGCAAGTGGCGTAAACCAAGCGTCCGCCCGTTTTGACTAAAGCCGATGCTGCCTGCAAAATGCTTTGCTGCTGCTGCACCAAATTTTCAATGTTTTCATGGCTTTGGCGGTATTTCAAATCGGGATTGCGGCGCAGCGTACCCAAACCCGAACAAGGTGCGTCCACCAAAACGCGGTCGGCTTTGCCCGCCAAACGGGCGATGCGCGGGTCGTGTTCGCTGCTGATGCGTTCGGGGTGGATGTTGGTTAAACCTGCGCGGGTCATGCGCGGTTTTAAGTTAGCAAGGCGTTTTTCAGCAATATCAAAGGCATAGATGCGACCTTTATTCGCCATTTGCGCGCCGATTGCCAGTGTTTTGCCGCCTGCACCTGCACAAAAATCCACCACCATTTCGCCGCGTTTCGCACCCAACAACAAAGCCAACAGCTGACTGCCTTCGTCTTGCACTTCCAACGTGCCATCTAAAAACAATTCGTGTTTGTTGAGGGCGATTTTGTCGTGCAAACGAATGCCCCAAGGCGAAAACGGCGTGGCTTGAGCGGCGATATTTTCGGCTTGTAATTGCGCCAAAACCTTATCGCGCTTGGCTTTGAGCGTATTAACGCGTAAATCTAAAGGCGCGGCTTGTGCCACGCTGCGGCCGAATTGCAAAATGTCGTCTGCGCTGAAATCGGTTTGCAATTCGGCGATGAGCCATTCGGGTAACTCGGCGGCGGTGTTCAATTCGGCGGCAAATTCGGCTTTGCGCGACTTCAAACGCTCTAAAAATTCGCGTTCTTCTTCGCTGATTTCATCGCGAATTTGGCTGATGTTGAAACCGCGTCCCAGCACCAAAGCCGCCAGAGCCGCTTGCTTGGCTTGAGCGTGCGGACGGCGCAACACCGCGGCGATTTTTTGATAATGGCGAATCGCCGCGAAAGTGGTTTCGGCGATTTCGTGGCGGTCTTGGCGACCGAGTTTGCGTTGTTCACGAAAATAAGCAGACACCACCGCATCGGCAGGTTGTTTGAAGGTCAAAACTTGTGTCAGTAAGTCGGCAGTGTGTTGAATTTGCAAGGCATTCATGGCAAAACTCCGCTGCGTGTTTAGACAATTGACGCGTAAACCGCAGCTAAAAAATCGGTAAAGTTCGCGATTATAACAATAAATAAGCGATGCCGTCTGCAGCGTTTGGGTCTGCAGACGGCATCGGAATGAGATAAGCAAAATGGTTTGAGTATGCGTTTAGTTTTGATTTAAATCGTAAATTTTTGCCACCGCATCGGTTAAATCGTGGTCGGACGCGCTGGCTTTGTTCAGCGTTTGAGTCGGTTGATGCAACAGTTTGTTGGTCAATTGCACCGACAAACGTTCCAACACATCTTCAGGCGCAACGCCTTTTGCCAACTGCTTTAAGGCGTTTTCCAACACATATTGCCGCGCTTTTTCGCCTTCATCGCGCAAAGCGCGAATCAGCGGTACGTTGGCACGACTTTTTTGCCAGTCAATAAACTCTTGCACCTTCACATCAATCATGCGTTCTGCTTCGGCGGCGGCTTTTTGACGCGCTTCTTTGCCCGTTTGCACCACGTTCATCATGTCGTCTACGGTGTACAAAAACACATCATCCAACTCATTGACTTCCGCTTCAATGTCGCGCGGCACAGCCAAATCCAACATAAACATTGGCATATTTTGGCGCTGTTTTAAAGCACGTTCGACCATGCCTTTGCCCACAATCGGCAAGGGGCTGGCGGTAGAAGAGACGACCACATCGTAATCGTGCAAAATATTTGGCAATTCTGTTAGCAAACACGGTTCGGCTTGCACGCCGAGTTTTTCGCACAATTCCTGCGCCCGCGGCAAAGTTCGGTTGGCAACCGTCATCAAACGCGGATTTTTGGCGGCAAAATAGGTTGCCACCAACTCAATCATTTCGCCTGCGCCGATGAATAAAACGTTTAACTGGCTAATATCGGGGAAAATTTGTTCCGCCATTTTCACCGAAGCCGCCGCCATCGATACCGAATGTTCGCCGACCGATGTGCCGCTGCGCACTTCTTTGGCAACCGCAAAAGTCTTTTGAAACAAAGTGTTTAAGTTGGAATCCAGCGTTTTTTGTTCTTGCGCCACGCGCACCGCGTCTTTGAGTTGTCCCAAAATTTGCGGTTCGCCCAACACCATGCTGTCCAAACCACACGCTACGCGAAAAGCATGACGTATCGCTTCTTGTTCGCTCAAAGTGTATAAATACGGGCGGATTTCCTGCGCGTTCAAACCTTGAAACTGCGCCAGCCACTGAATGATGCGCTCGCCATCGCCCATGCAATACAATTCGGTGCGATTGCAAGTAGACAAAATCACCGCTTCACGCGCCGCTTCGCTGTTCACCAACTCATGCACGGCATCGGGCAACACAGCCGCAGCAAACGCTAATTGCTCGCGTATGCTCAAAGGGGCGGTTTGGTGATTCAGTCCGATGGCGGTTAATTGCATGGTGAAAATGTGAATGTCAAAAAAACGGCGCATTATCGCACGAAATCAAGTTTTTTTGAATTGTGTTTGCTTTGCGTAACCGCTTTG